>JAAZCH010000156.1 GCA_012513395.1 Tissierellia bacterium | reverse complement strand
TGGATGTTTTTGTGCGTCTATTAAAGTTTCTTTTTCTACTACGTTAAATTGGATATGATGTCCATCTAGCTTGAAGTAAGATCTTACTACCGAAGCCATAGCGTCCAATCCTTTTTCACCTTCTACTACTTGTGGGGTGAATTTTTGGTTTAGAAGTGCTCCTCCAGTTTTAAGTTGATCCATTTTAGATGCTGATTTGATTACGCCTGTTGGACCATTTCTATCTGCGCCTTTTGCTGGAGAAATTCCATCTGCAAGTGGAAGTTCTTTCTTTCTACCTGCTGGATCTGCTTGCATAACTTGTCCGAAATAAACGTGGCAGGTTGTAGGTAACATTTCGATTAAATGTTGTCCGCCTCTAGCTGCTGGTCTTCCATTTACGCTATTTAAAAATTCGTTAAATACGTCTACTAGAATAGCATCAGCGTATTCATCATCATTTCCGTATTTAGGCGTTCTGTTATAAACTAAATCAAAGATTCTTTCATGTCCTTCAAAATTATCTTCCATAGCTGTTAGCATTTCGTCCATTGTAAAGTTTTCATTGTCGAAAATATTGTATTTGATAGAAGATAACGCGTCTGTTAAGTTGGCTATTCCAACCCCTTGGATAAACGTCGTATTGTATCTTGCTCCACCTGAGTTGTAGTCTTTTCCATTTTTGATACAATCGTCAGTTACTACTGATAGGAATGGCGCATGCATATATTTTTCAAAAATTCTACCGATTATATTGTTTCCTTTTATTTTGATATCGATGAAATGCGCTAATTGTTTTTGGAACGCACTGTACACGTCTTCATATGAAGTGAAGTTTCTAGGATCTCCAGTCTCTGGTCCAATTTGTTTGTTTGAGTATTGGTCAAAACCGTTATTCAAAGCTAGCTCAAGAATCTTTGCTAGGTTGAAATATCCCGTAAGGATGTAAGCTTCTTTTCCAAATGCTCCTACTTCTACACAACCACTTGTACCCCCATCTCTTGCATCTTCAAGTGTTTTCCCTGTGTATAACAACTCTTGTACAACTGCATCTGCGTTGAATATAGATGGTTGCCCGTATCCTGTTCTAGTGATGTCAATTGCTTTTTTCAAGAATTCTTGTGGTGTCTTTTCACTTATTTGCACATTAGATCCAGGTTGAAGCATTCTCATTTCTTTGATTACATCTAATACCAAATAAGAAACGTCATTAACTCCATCTTCTCCATCAGTTGTCAATCCACCGCTGTTAATAGTACAGAAATCGAAGTACGTTGCAGATTCTTTTAAAGTTATGCCTACCTTAGGTGGTGCTGGGTTGTTGTTAAATTTCACCCATAGACATTGAAGTATCTCTTCTGCTGCTTCGCGTGTTAGTGTTCCTTCTTCTATTTCTTTTTTGTAGAATGGATATAGATGTTGGTCAAATCTTCCTGGATTATATGAATCCCAAGGATTAAGTTCTGTTACAACTCCTAAATGAACAAACCAATACATTTGGACAGCTTCTCTAAAATTTCTCGGCGCATTTGCTGGAACGTGATCACAGATTTCAGCAATTTCTAAAAGTTCTGCTTTTCTTTTCTCATCAGTTTCAACCGCTGCCATCTCTCTTGCTTTTTCAGCATGTCTTCTTCCTTGGATGAGCATTGCATCACATGCCAAGTCCATTCCCCTTAAAGCTTCCCTTTTGTCTAGGGCTTCAGGATCGTTGAAAAAATCTAATTTATCTATGGACTCTTGAATTTCTCTTTTAAAATCAAGCATTCCCTTTTGAAATAACTTTTTATCTCCTACTGTATGACCAGGACCTCTTTGTTCCATAAACTCTGTAAAGATTCCTGCTTCATATGCTTCGACCCACTCTTGATCCAGTTCTTGGAACATTTTGTATCTAGTAGATCTGTTTTTCCAATAAGGTATAATAATTTCTGCTTGGATTTTCTTATCTTCTTCAGTAACGGTGAAGTTTACATTTTCTCTCGCATCCATTACTTCCAAGTCGCCTACGGTATGGCAACAAAGTTCAGGAAATGTTGAAGTTGCTCCCGGCTCTGCTCCCCTTTCGCCTACGATTAGTTCGTCGTCTCCAATGTATATAGTTTTGTCTTCCATAATTTGTTTGAAAGCAATTCCTCTCATAACTTCTGGAGAAACACTTCCAGCATATTCTTCATATGCCTTGGTTACAGAAATTGCTCTTTCCATACAAATTCTCGGTTGTGTATTAATACTTTTATTTTTTAATCTTGCTACTCTATCTGTCATCATAATTTATCAGCCTCCAATTACTATGATATTATCCACCTATAACTACCTTGTATCCTGCTCTTTCATATATATCTTTTAATTCATTAATGGTTTTTTTATCTGGCTTTTCCTCGCCTGTCAATTCGTACTTCTTCCCCAGTCTCGGATACTTTTCCATCCCCATCTTGTGATATTCCAAAAGATTAATTTGTTTTATGTTTTTATTATCTTTGATAATTTCTAAAACCTCTTTTGCTTCTTCTATAGAATCGTTTATTCCTTTTATTATGGGAAGTCTTAAAAATATATCTACTTTCTCGTCTTTGAGTTTTTGCAAATTTTCTATAATGATTTTGTTAGAAGCTCCAACAAAATCAATGTGCTTTTCTTCATCAACTATCTTTAAGTCGTATAAAATCAAATCTATATACTTTACAATTTTTTCCAATGTTTCCCATTTTGCAAAACCACTTGTATCTAATGTAGTGTGTATTCCAGCAAACTTACTACGCTTCGCAAGCTCTAATAAAAATTTGCTTTGCATCAGAGGTTCTCCCCCTGAAAATGTTACGCCGCCACCTGACTCTTCGTAAAATACCTTGTCCTTTAAAACATCTTTTAATACTTCCTCAACGGTCATTTCTTTTCCGATAATTCTTATGGCGTCGTGGTAACATACGTCTTCACAACTGCCACATGATATACATTTAAATCTATCAAATTCTATAGTATCTGATTTCATTTTCAAAGCTTTAGTAGGACAAGCGATTATACAACTTCCACACATTCTACAGCTACTTTCATTTCTAACAATTTGAATCTCTTTTGAAAGAGACTCTGGGTTGTGACACCATTTACAAGAAAGTGGGCAGCCTTTAAAGAAAACTGTCGTTCGAATTCCAGGTCCATCATGGAGGGAATACTTTTGAATATTAAATATAGTAGCTTGGTCTTTAGTCATATCTCACTCCTTTGTTAAACGTTTGCCTATCCCTTTTAAAATTAGAATGCCTAACGCATTCAATGAAATTTTAAAGTTTTTTATGATATGAGTTTCATTTTATTGAATTATGTTTTCATATCCGTGAATTTCTATTTACATTATAACATTTGATGTCTTATAGTCAATGTCAACACTCTTCCATTCTACATTTCCTTCAAAGGGTAAGTATCTTTAATTGTGAAATCGCTTTCCCGATAATTTTCATTTACAAAAGTAAAGTCTCTTACATAGCTTTTTTCATGTGGATTCTAAATCGGCATAATTGACAGGCTAAATTCTTTTTGCTATCATAATTTTAAGTAATATTTATTATGAAATGGAGAATAATATGGATAATAGCGTAGGCTCTAAATTAAAAAATCTTAGGACGATTAACAAATATACTCTCAAGGAGTTAAGCGAAAAAACTGGTCTATCTGTTGGATTATTATCCCAAGTAGAAAGAGGTATTTCTTCCATCGCTATAGATTCGTTGGCAAATGTGGTAAACGTTTATGGCATGGAACTAGCTGAATTTTTTGAAAAACGCGAGGAGGAAATAGATTCGGATCCTGTCATTAGAAGCTTTGACTTGAGAGCTGATCAAATAAGTCCTTACATTATCCAATTCGTTTTGAGTAATAGGGTAAAAGAATTTGACATGCTGCCTCGTATGTTCCAACTTCAGCCATTAAGTAGCTTTACCAAGTCCGATGTAGAATTATACAATCATCTTGGAGAAGAATTTGTATTTGTTCTTGAAGGAATCGTTACGGTCATAGTAGATAAAAATCAATACGTTTTATATCCAGGAGATAGCATTCAAATTCATTCTGAAGTTGATCACAACTGGGTCAATCATACGAACAAGGTAGCAAAAATATTAACCGTCAATCTTCCAAATCCATTTATAGACGGTGAGAAAATTACAATCATCACTTCATAGTAATGAATATATAATAAAATAAATCCAGCATTTTTGAAATTGTTTCAAGAATGCTGGATTACTATTTTCATATTATCTAATAAATTCTTCTTTCACTACTCTTGGACTTACCCATCTCATCATATTGTTGATTGCTCCTGCTTTGTCATTTGTTCCTGACAATCTAGCACCACCAAATGGTTGTTGTCCTACTACTGCTCCTGTGGGTCTTACATTTACGTAGAAATTTCCAGCTGCATCTTCAAGAATGTCGTTAGCAAGATTTATTGCATATCTATCTTCTGCAAATATGGATCCAGTCAATGCGTAAATGGATGTTTCATTAGCTAGATGAAGTATCTCTTCGAATTTGTCTTCTTCATAAAGGTAAATTGTCAAAACAGGTCCAAAGATTTCTTCTTCCATTGTTTTGAACTTAGGATTAGTTGTTAAAATTATCGTCGGATCGATGAAGTATCCTTTTTCATCACTGTAATCTCCACCGTAAATAATTTCTCCGTCGTCGCTATTTTTTGCATAATCGATATATCCTGTTATGCTCTTAAATGCTCCTTCATCTATTACTGCTCCCATAAAAGTGTCAAATTCTGAAACTGATCCTACTTTTACTTTTTTCATATCTTCAAATAATGTTTCTCTGACTTCATCCCAAATACTAGTTGGGATATATGCTCTAGAAGCTGCAGAACATTTTTGACCTTGATATTCAAAAGCTCCGTCTCTCAAACCCCTTGCTAATAATTTAATATCTGCTGTTTTGTGCGCTATTACAAAATTCTTTCCGCCTGTTTCTCCTACTAATCTTGGGAAAGTTTTATATCTTTCTATATTTTCTCCCACTTGCTTAAACATATTTTGGAATGTGCTTGTGGATCCTGTAAAGTGAATGCCTGCAAAGTCTGGATTAGAAATTATCACATCGCCAATTTCTCCACTTCTTCCTGGAATAAAATTAATAACTCCTGCTGGTAGACCTGCTGCTTCTAACATCTGATAAACAACATAGTTTGAATATACTGCAGAGCTAGATGGTTTCCATAGTGCAACATTTCCTGCGATAGCTGGCGCAGATGGTAAGTTGGCACAAATTGATGTAAAGTTAAATGGAGATACCGCAAAGATAAATCCTTCCAGTGGTCTAAAACTTTGTCTATTCCAAGTGGTGTCTGTGCTAATCGGTTGGTCTGAATAAATTTTGCAAAGTAGACTTGCATTGCTTTTGAAAAAATCCACCAGTTCAGCTGCTGCGTCTATTTCGGCTTGTTTATAAGTTTTGGATTGGCTAATCATAGTGGAAGCATTTAGTCTGTCTCTCCATGGTCCTGCTGCTAGTGCTGCTGCTCTTAAGAAAATTCCAACTCTTTCATCCCAATCTAGCTTTGCCCATTTTTTTCTAGCTTCTAGTGCAGAAGCAATAGCGTCTTGGGCTTCTTTTTTTCCGGCCAAATGAAATTTTCCGATTACTTTTTTGTTGTCGTGGGGAATTACGATATCTTGAGTATTACCTGTATATACTTTTTCTCCACCGATAATCACTGGTATCTCTACGAAGTCTGATTCCATCTTGTGATATTCTTCCATTAAGCTTTTATATTCTTGTGAATCTCTTGTATAAGTTACTACTTTTTCATTTTTAAAAGGTATTACCTTCGCCAACAAATTTTTCAATTTATCCTCCCTTATTCATCTGCGTCTTCTTGTGCAAATCTGCCTTCAAAAACATTGTCCTCTTCTTGCATGACCATCATAGTATTTGTCTCTACCAGGCCTTCTATTTTAAGAATTTTGTCATGGAATTTTCTTAAGTGTTCAGTTGATGCTACGAGTAGCTTTACCATGATGCAATTCTCTCCAGTTATTCTAAATACTTTCTCAACATAAACTCCTTCTTCAGACAAATCTAATATGCTTGAAATTGTTTCGTTATAATCTAGAGTATGTATATTTACAATAACAAAAGTCTCGATGTTGAAACCCAATTTTCTAAAATCCACATCAGCCTTATATCCTTTGATTACACCACTTCCTTCAAGCTTATTTATCCTCTGATGGATAGCTGGTCTTGAATAGTTGAATTCATCTGCAAGTGCTTGGTGAGTTAGTCTTCCGTCCATAAGTAATCTGCTAACAATTTTTAAACTCGTTGAATCTAATTTCATCTCTCACCTCTGAAACAATAGTAACATACCGTAATTATTTGAGCAATATACCTACTAAAATACTACTAATGTTAATAAAATTCTCCCCCATAGAATTGATTACTTTAACTATAGTTACGATTAGTAATTAAAAAATGAATGAGATAGATTTATAATCTCTAGCTCATCCATTTTGTTTATTTTAAAGAATATTAAGTGTTAATTTCCTCGTCGATTCTTTCTTCTTCTCCCATATCTTCCATTCCCCTTTCTCCAAAGTTAAAATTTGCCACGGCAGGCCCAAACTTCTTCAGTGTTTCAGGAGCGTCTTGTTTGTCGAAGTGGACTTCAATAAGGACCCCGTGAGTAGCTTCCTTAGATTTTTCCATCGCCTCTTGAAGTTCTCCTTGGGTTTTAACATTGAAAGTTAGCATCTTATTATTTTTAACAAAGTGATGAGGTAATTCGTGATAATTCCACAATGGAATATCGTTATATGAAGCTTCCATTCCCAGAATATATCTTTCTATGGTGTACCCGTCGTTATTTATGACGAAAATAATGGGATTTAATTCTTTATAAAGAATTCTAGAAAGCTCTTGGGCAGTTACTTGGAAGGATCCATCACCTATAAACAATATTTGCCTTCTTTTTGGATTAACTAGGAGACTTCCAAATAGTGCGGGAAGTGTAAATCCTATTGCTCCCCAAATTAAAGAAGCAATATATTTTGTACCCTTAGGCATGATAATTTCACCTAAAGCTTGACTAGTAGTACCTGTTTCTCCATAAATCAAGTCTTCTTCTTTTAGGAATGGTTTAATCTGTTTCCAAAAATCTTCGTGATTTATATTCTTTTCTTTCTCAAAGGTAAACTCATCTTCTTCATTTTTGTTTAAATTATATCTTTCAGTTTTTTCTTCTACTCGATTTAGAATTTCATTTAAAACATCTTTAATGTCGATACCTTCGTATATTTCATCTCCAACAAAGGTGTAATCTTTATCTAATCTTACTAAATATTCCATTGGCAGATCGTCTGAATAGGTTCCGGAGTTCCATTCTATAAATCTAGGAGAAACTGATAATAGAAAGTCTGCATTTTCCACTTTATCCTTTACATATTCCTCTGAATCATTTCCTTTATAAGTTCCGATAAATAGAGGGTGGTTTTCATCTAGAATTGCTTTACCAGTACTCATTTGAGCAAAGGGAGTTTGGGTTTTTTCTATAAACTGTAATATCTCCTTCGTAACCTCAAGCCTATCCACATCCATGTCTACTAATACTACAGGGCTATTGGATTTTTCATATAGCATTATTATTTCTTTTATTGCATCATTTAAGCTTTTTTCATCGCTGACATGGGATTCAGGTAGTAATGGCTCTTCATCTACATCAATGAAGTAGTATGATAGGTTAGAAGGAAGCTGTATGTTAACAGGGCGTTTATATCTAACCGCTGCTCTTAAAGCCCTATCTATTTCTTCTTTTGCATTTTGTTGTGTTACGAGAGTTTGGACAACAGTAAATTCTTTATAAGTGTTTGCTATATTGGAAAAATTCCCATCTGCCAAACTGTGATGGACTTTATAATTGTGTCGTTTTGCAAAAAGTGGAGGAATTCCCGAAATAGAAATTACAGGAATATGTTCTGCTGCTGATCCTGCTATTCCTCCAATTGCTCCTAAATCACCCACCCCATAGGTAACACAAAGAGCTGAAATCCCATGTTCTCTAGAATATCCATCAGCTGCATAAGCAGCATTAAGCTCGTTGGAAGCTCCTACAAACTCTATACCTTCGGAAGCTTCGATTTGTTCTAGAAACTGTAGATTAAAGTCTCCAGGAACTCCAATAATATGTTTAATTCCTAGCTCTTTTATTCGTCTAATCAAGTAATCTCCTATTGTAATTTTCATAATAATTCTCCTCTTGATAATTTTGTTATAATTATTTTCTACCCATAAATATATTTATTATCTAAACAAAAATTATTTTATGAAAAATAAAAAACCTGCTCATTTTAGTATTTCTAAATCAGCAGGCCAATATTAAAAAATATGTCATTTTCTCTCATCAATGTATTCTTGTTGAAGTTCTTGATATCCTTTTATTATTTTTTTTATCAATTCACTATTTTGAGAATTTAACACTATGCTTTCTATAGATCTTATTGGCAAAACTCCGACAGTGGTTCCTGAGATAAATGCTCCGTCCACCTCTACCAAATCTATATCTCTAATAATTCTCTTTTCAACTTCAATATTATTTTTTTCAAATATTTTTTCAAGTCTAGTTCTAGTTATACCCTTCAGCACTCTATCATCTGGAGCTGTTATGACTTTGTCTTTGGAGGTGAAGTATAAATTGGTTTTACTTCCTTCTAGTAATTCGCCTTCTTCGTTTCTTAACAAAGCTTCATATGCTCTTGTTTGGATTAAGTATTTCGCAACTTCTGCTTTGAAATTAGTATAGAAAATCTTCGCATTGGGGTTGGCTCTTTCGTAATCAAAAATGGAAACTTCTATTCCTTCGTCTATTAGCTGTTGACTTGGACCTTGGTCCCAATATTGATATACTAAATGGATGTCATCAGAAATTACTAATTTTATATAACCTTCTTTCATTTCATTGGCAGAAATTACGTGATAAAAATCTTGTTTTATTTCCTCTACACTTCTTTTAAGTTCTAAATCCAAAAGCTCAGCAGTATGAACTAATCTATCCATATGCTCTTCAAAAAATACTGGTATACCTTGAACAACTGTTATCACTTCGTATAAGGGATTATTCGTTATCTCTTCAAAGTATTCATTTAAACCTACTTCTTCAATTTCTCCATTGAATATGAGATATTTTCCTACAGCTTCATTTATCATATTAGTCTCCTTATAGTACAGGGGATAGAAGTCTTGATATAGACTCCATGCCCTTTTCTCCGATACTCCTTTTAAAATACATTTCTATTGTATAATCTTCACATTCTTCTATATCTTTTTCAAATTGTTGGGCTAAATTGTGATTCACCCCGTAGTCGTAAATAAATGCATTGATTTCAAAATTTAAAGAAAAGGATCTGATGTCGAAATTCGCAGTTCCAACAGTAGAAATGAAATTATCCACTAGGAGAACTTTAGAGTGCAAAAATCCATGTTCTTCGTAGTAATACACTTTTGCCCCAAATTTTAATAATTCACCTAAATAACTTCTAGATGCACTTTTCACAAAGGGGTGGTCTGGCTTTTTAGGAACCATTATCCTAACATCTACACCTGAATATGCGGCCATTCTCAAATCTTTAAACAAACCATCATCTGGTATAAAATACGGCGTTTGGATATAAATTCTATTTTTAGCCATACTTATCATCCTAGAATATCCGTCTCTTATCTGTTCCAATTCGTGATCAGGTCCACTGGTTACTATATTCATAGCCACGACGTGATCCTTTCCTAAATCTCCGCAGAAGGTTTGATATCTTCCCATACCATTTCCACTGGCGAATTTATAATCCAAATAGAATCTATCAGTTAAATCGTTTACTGCTTCTCCGGAGATTTTTATATGTGTATCTCTCCAAAAACCGAATCTAGTGGATTTATTTATATATTCATCTCCAATATTAAAGCCGCCTAAATATCCAACTTTGGAGTCTATTACAATAATTTTTCTATGATTTCTAAAATTGATACGAATATTGAAAATTCCTAGCTTGGTTGGGAAAAATACACCGTATTCTACTCCAGCTTCTTTTAAATCTTTAAGGTCATTTTTTTTCAATTGTCTTCCGCCCATGCCGTCGATGAGAAGTCTTACTTCCACGCCTTCACGAGCTTTTTCAATCAATACTTCTTTTATTTCATTAAAAAATCTTCCACTCTTAACTATATAAAATTGAATGTAAATGGAATTTTTTGCTTTTTTCAACTCCTCTATGATGTCATCCTTTAAGCTTGGACCATCATAGAATATGTCCACTTTATTGTGCTCTACATATTTTGAAAAACTATTGTTAGATAATATTTTTATTAAGCTTTCATAGTCGTATGCCTTTATGTCGTGGTACTTGTATTGTCCTTTGTTTATGAGACTTATCCTCTCGATGGATTGGGCTTTTACCAAAGCTGAATCCTGATCCTTGTCTTCAAACATCTTCGACTTGGATAAATCTACACCTAATAATAAATAAAATAGAAATCCAAACAAGGGAAATGCCAAAATTACCATAACCCACAACAAAGTTGAAGTAGGTTTTTTTCTTTCTGCAAAAATTACAAACAAGGCCAAAATTAAGTCTATCCAGAATAGCGCCCCAGATGCCTGAAGGTACATATTCCAAAACTGCGACATTCTACATCACCTCTTGTGAGATTTTTTTCTAAGTCCTGTATCTAATATTTTTTTTCTAATCCTCATACTATTTGGCGTAATTTCAATTAATTCATCGTCTTCTATAAATTCCAAAGCATTTTCCAAGCTCATTATCCTTGGTGGTGATAATCTCAAAGCATCATCTGAACCAGAAGCTCTGACGTTGGATTGCTTTTTCTTTCTCGTTACACTTACTTCGATATCTATCCCTTTTGGACTAGATCCTACTACCATGCCTTCATATACTTTTGTGCCTGGAGAGATAAATAATTCTCCACGACTTTGAGCATTGTGAAGTCCATAAGCAGAAGCTTCACCTTGGTCGAAGGAAGTAATCGAAGCTGATTGTCTAGTTGGGATATCCCCTTTGAAGGAGCTATATCCGTGAAATATCGTGTTCAGCACTCCTGTGCCTTTAGTATCTGTTAAAAATTCTTGTCTGTATCCGATTAAGCCCCTAGCGGGAATTAAAAATTCTGCTCTGGAAGAACCAGCTGTGATTTCTTCAAGGGAAATCATTTCTCCTTTACGTTGGCCTAATTTTTCAATTACGCTACCGATGTATTCAGAGTTTACGTCTATGGTAGCAATCTCCATGGGTTCTAATTTTTTTCCATCTTCTTCTTTAAAAAGTACTTCTGGTTTAGAAACTTGGAATTCATAGCCTTCTCTTCTCATATTTTCAATCAAAATACTTAAATGAAGTTCTCCTCTACCTGATACTTTAAAGGTGTCTCCGTATTCTGTATCTTCTACACGAAGTCCCACGTCAGATTGTAACTCCCTTTGTAACCTAGCTTTTATTTCTCTAGAAGTTAAAAACTTGCCATCTTGCCCTGCAAAAGGCGAATTGTTTACACTGAAATTCATAGCAATTGTAGGTTCAGATATTTTTACAAAATCCAGTGCTTCTGGATTATTAGGATCTACTAATGTATCTCCAATATTAATATCTTCAATTCCTGCTATAGCGACTATTGAACCAGCTGAAGATTCTCTAACTTCTATTCTATCTAGACCTTCAAATTCAAACAGCTGAACTACTCTTATTTTTTTCTTTTGGTCAGGTTCTTGGGCATTGACTTTTAATAAATCGCTGCCTACTTTTATAGTGCCTCGCTCGATTTTACCTACTCCAATTTTTCCCACGTAGTCGTTGTAGTCTATTGTGGAAATCAATACTTGAAGTGGCTCATCCTTTTCTCCAGATGGTCCAGGAATATTTTCGATTATGGTTTCAAAAAGAGCTTCCATATCTCCAGATCTAACTTCAGGATCTAGACTTGCATATCCTGATTTTGCCGAAGCATAAACAATCGGTGATTCTAAAGCCGAGTCGTCTGCTCCTAACTCTATAAATAAATCCAATACTTCATCTATAACCGCATCTGGTCTAGCGTCTGGTCTATCGATTTTATTAACTGTTACTACAACTGGCAAATCCAATTCAAAAGCCTTTTTCAAAACGAATTTCGTTTGAGGCATAGGTCCTTCAAATGCATCTACTAAAAGTACCACTCCATTTACCATCTTAAGAACACGCTCTACTTCTCCTCCGAAGTCAGCATGTCCTGGCGTATCTATAATATTAATTTTAATTCCTTTATGGTCTACAGCTGTATTCTTGGAAAGTATAGTAATACCTCTCTCCTTTTCAATATCATCTGAATCCATAACTCTATCTTGCACTGCTTGATTTTTATGAAAAATCCCTGATTGTCTGAGCAGGGAATCTACCAATGTTGTTTTGCCATGGTCTACATGGGCAATTATTGCTATATTTCTTATATCGTCTCTTATAATGTTAATCATCTCCCGATAGATATTATAACATATAGATGGGAACTTTGAATACAACTAAGTTTAGTAAACAATAAGTAATTATTAGGAGTTTTGCTTTTTCTATACAAAATGAAATTGTATAACAATTTATCTTGCTAATACATAATAACTCAAATATCATATACTTATATAAAACATTTGGAGGTATTTATGAAAAAGAAAATTGCTGTGATTGGCTATGGAGCTTTAAGTAAAGTATTCTTGAGTTTATTTAAAGAACATTTGGCTGATGATTATGAAATAAATGGAATCTTAATAAAAAATGAGGAAAAAAGACGAGAAGCTGAAAAAAATGATTATAAAACTTACAAAACTTTGGAGGAATTACTTTTACATAATCCAGACTATGTAGCAGAATTCGCCAGCGCATCTGCTATAAAAGAATATGCCATAGGAATATTAAATAAGGGAATTAATTTAATTATAATTTCTGTAGGAGCATTGGAAGATAATAATTTCTATGAAAAAATTCAAACTGCCGCAAAAAAATCTGGCTCCAAAATTCACATCGCATCAGGTGCTATAGGCGGATTTGATTTGATGCGTACATTCTCCCTAGATTCAAATGCAGTCGCAAAAATCCAAACTACCAAATCCCCTGAGAGTTGGGAAGGTGCACCTTATTTAGAAAATAAAACTCTATCAAAAATAGAATCTGAAATTGTTTTTCAAGGCAATGCAAAAGAAGCTATCAAAGGATTTCCTAAAAATGTAAATGTAGCCGTAGCTACTTCCATTGCAGTTTCAGGTGTCGAAGATACTCAAGTGGAACTCATAAGCGATTCAAATTTCAAAGACAACACTCACAAAATTTTCCTAGAAAGTAAAGTAGCAAAAGCTACAATTGAAATCACCGCTAAAAAAGATTTAAACAATCCAAAATCCAGCGTCATTACAGCATGGAGTGTAGTAGCTCTTTTGAAAAATATAAATGACGTAGTTATGTTTTTTTAATTTCAAAAATGGATATGAAAAAGAAAGCTCAGTAATTGAACTTTCTTTTTTCTTTTCAAATAATCTTACTTGTCATCTTCTTTGGTTACAGATTTAATTAATTCCTCTTGGTTTATTTCATATAGTTTCGCTAATGAAATAAGATTTGATGTGGATGGATCTGCTGTTCCATTTTCCCATTTAGATACGGACTGTATACTAACTACCAATGATTCGGCGACAAATTCTTGAGTCATCTTCAATTTTGTTCTGTGAGTTTTCAAAACCTCCCCTAGGCTATTTCTAACCAACTTTTTTTCTTTGCGGACATCACTTGAGTTAATATATTTTAGTAGCGCACGTATTAAAGTCACAAATAAAAAAACTACGGCAGCTCCTATAATAATAAATACTAAAAGACTTATTATGATAAAGGGTACACTAATTTTCATAACTTTTAAACTCCTCCTTTGCTTTTGATACTTATATAATATCTAAAAACATCTGTTACATCTACCAACTATTACGCAACTTTTGGTTGCGAAGCTAAAATTTTTAAATTTTAGTATCAAAAAAGAAAGTGTCGATTAACACTTTCTCTTTTAAATAATTTTATTCAAATAAACTTAAACCTAATTCTCTAGAAAGTTCTTCTAATACTACTCTTCCTCTTAAACTGTTTCCAGTTTCGTCAAGTCTTGGTGAGTAAGTACATATTCCGAATTTCCCTGGCACCACTCCCATAATTCCGCCGCCTACTCCACTTTTAAGTGGGAATCCTACGGTCATTTGGTATTTGCCGCTTTCTTCGTACATTCCAGCAGTGGACATCAAAGCGAGAGTTTTGCGAACGATATTTCCGTCGATTAACTCTTTGCCTGTTTCAATACACTTTCCACCATTTGCTAAAACTGCCGCAATATGAGCTAAATCTTTTGCATTTACTCCTATAGAACATCCTGCGATATATCTATTAAGTCCATCTTCTACTTCTACATCGAAAATTCCTTTGCTGCGAAGTAAATAGAAAAGTGCTCGATTTGTGTCAGTAGTTTCCATTTCAGAGTTATAAACTTTTCCCATAAACGTTACATCGTCATCACTACTTAAAACTTTTATCTTCTCCATAAATCGTTGGAATTTTTCTTCAGAGTCATTTCCTTTTATAAGTGACGTTGTGGAAATTGCTCCAGCGTTTACAAAGGGATTCATCGCCTTTGTAGTAATGGTATTTACGTGATTAAAAGCATATGGGCTGCACTCGCACCCCACTCTTTCAAATACAAATTCCTCGCCATTGTCTTCCAGGGCCATTATAAGTGAAATTACTTTTGATATGGATTGGATAGAAAATCTAAGATCCGTATCTCCTGATAAAATCACTTTACCATCAACTGTAACGACAGCTAGTCCGAAGTTATCTTCATCCACATTTGCAAGTTCAGGAATATAAGTCGCAACTTCTCCTT
>JAAZCH010000155.1 GCA_012513395.1 Tissierellia bacterium | reverse complement strand
GCGTAACTTCCGTAAGCCGTGCATTTTCTCGCACCCACGACTCCTATCTTAACACCGGAAACATCCAGTGGCAATCCCTTTACAAACAATACTTTGGGAGGTCTTTCAATCAATTGCAATTCTATGGGATAATTTTCGTCATAAATAGTGATTACCTGTGTGCAGTAAGTATTTATACCTTCCACCATTTTGTTTATGTAATCCTTGTTTCGCTTTTCTATTATTTTATCTACATTCTTTTTATTAGAAAATTCAAAACGAGAAAAATCTTCCCCTTCCATTTGGAAAATGTCATCCAAATTATCCAAGGTTAGAATCTCATTATAGAAGTCTTCGTTCAAATATAAACTCTGTAAGAAAATTAAAACATCTCTATCTTCCATCATCTATTCCCCCAGTAATTTCCATCCATGGACGAGCGATATCGAATCGCCTCCAGTAGATGTTCTTCTTTAATCTCCTCTGAGCCTTCTAAATCTGCAATAGTTCTGGAAACCTTTAGTATTTTATTATAAGCTCTCCCGCTGAATTTGTAGCGTTTAAAAGCCATTTGGATAACTTGTTTTAAATTGCTATCTAGTTTTATAAATTTGTTAATCAGTTTGTCTGGGATTTGGGAATTGGAATAAATTTTTAAATCCTTAAATCTCTCCAGCTGGATTTGGCGCGCGGCTTCTACTCTTTTTAGAATAGATGCAGAACTCTCGGCCTTTTCGCTGGAAGATAAGTCTTCAAACTCCACAGGTTTCACTTCGATGTGTATGTCTATTCGGTCCAAAAGGGGATTGGAAATTTTTCCTAAGTATCTGGAAATATCTCCTGGAGAACAAGTGCATTCGTGATTGGGATCTCCCAAATATCCACACGGACAAGGATTAAGTGAACACAAAAATAAAAAGTCTGAGGGATATTGCAAGGTGGCATTTACCCTGGAAATATTCACAACTCCATCTTCCATGGGCTGACGCAAAGATTCAATGACGGGCCTTTGAAATTCAGGAAGTTCATCCAAAAACAAAACTCCATTATGAGCAAGACTCACCTCACCTGGTTTTGGAATTCTGCCGCCGCCAATTAAAGAAGCGGTGGATGCAGTATGATGAGGTGACCTAAAAGGTCTTTGGGTAATCAGGCCAGAGTCGCTGAGAAGTCCTGACACTGAATAAATTTTTGTAACTTCTATGGCCTCTTCAAAGGTGAGCTTCGGCAATATAGAAGGCAGTCGTTTTGCCGCCATAGTTTTTCCAGAACCAGGCGGTCCTAGCATTAAAAGATTATGGGAGCCTGCCGCAGAAATCTCTAACGCTCGTTTTAACATTTCTTGGCCACGCATATCTTCGTAGTCTAGTCCAGATTTTTCCTTGTGAAGTATTTCGAAGGAGTCCACGGCATAGCGAGTTACATCTCCTGTTCCGTCTAAAAATTCCACCACTTCATTTAAATCTTTAATAGGATAAACCTCCACGTCTTGAACCACAGCGCACTCGTCCTTGTTCTGGTCAGATACGACAAACTTTTTGTAGCCCATTTCTCTGCAAGAAATTATCATAGGAAGAGCGCCGTCAATTCGATTCACCGTTCCGTCTAAAGAAAGCTCCCCTAGAAATATGTATTCTGATGCTCTGTCTGTATTTAATTGATGAGAAGATGCCAAAATCCCCAAGGCAATAGCAAGATCTATTTGAGTTCCGTCTTTTTTTATATTAGCAGGAGCTAAGTTCGTAGTGATTCGCCCTAAAGGAAATTCCAAACCAGAATTTCTAACGGCAGACTTCGCCCTCTCCACAGATTCACGGACAGCAGTATCGGGAAGTCCCACGATATTAAACCGCGGCATCCCAGTTACGATGTCGGTTTCCACATCT
>JAAZCH010000154.1 GCA_012513395.1 Tissierellia bacterium | reverse complement strand
TTCAGTTGCTATGGACATTTGAGCTTCTTCTATAGCTTCTCTCATCATTTCGTCTTGGGAGATGACGGATTTTTCGCTTTCTTTTAGTTCGAATTCGTCGTATTCACCAAAGGGATTCATTTTTCTTGACTTTATATTATCTGTCCATTGATTTTCCATGTAGTTTAGTATTTTGCATTTTAAATCCGTGTCGAATATTGGCGTTGCTACTTCTACTCGTCTTTCGGTATTTCGAGTCATTAAATCAGCGCTTCCCATATACACTTTTAATAATTTTCCTGTTCCGAATAAATAAATTCTAGGGTGTTCCAAATATCTTCCCACGATGCTTCTAATTTCTATATTTTCTGTATATTCAGGAACTCCAGGTCTTAAACAGGAAATTCCTCTGACAATCATTCTGATTTTTACTCCGGCTCTAGATGCTTCGGATAATTTAATTATCAAATCTCTATCCGTAAAGGAGTTAAATTTGAAAAAAATTCTGCCTTCTTCTCCTTTGCTGATTTC
The DNA here is from genome assembly GCA_012513395.1 of Tissierellia bacterium. The sequence goes on along the minus strand of JAAZCH010000154.1, from coordinate 31,321 downwards.
TTCGTCTATCAGTTCAATGATAGTCTGCTTAAAACTTATTGGAGCAACTATTAGACTGCTGTAATGTCCTTGTATATTACCTATGTTCATGTTTTGAAAGAAATTTACCGCGTCTAATCCTATTGCATCGTTCGCAGTTACTAAAGACAGATCCGTGTATATTTTAGAAGTTCTTTCGTTGTAATTTCCTGTGCCGATTTGAGTAATGTGTTTAATTTCATTTCCTTTTTTGAATGTTATGAGACAAACTTTTGAGTGGACTTTGTAGCCACTTATTCCATAAATAATATTACATCCCGCCTCTATCAATACGTCAGAATAGTTTATGTTATTTTCTTCATCAAATCTAGCTTGTAGCTCCATTAAAGCTGTTACTTGTTTTCCATTTTCCAAAGCTCGTAGGAGAGCTCGTATGACTCTGGAATTTTTTGCAAGTCTGTAAATAGTTATCTTTATGGATATTACATCTGGATCTTCTGCAGCTTCATCTAGCATTTGGATAAATTCTCCCACATCTTCGTAGGGATAGATAAATAAAATATCTCTTTCAAAAACCTGTTCTAGATAGGGTCTTTTAGTATCTAGCAAAGGATTATGTTGTGGCGAAAAGGATTTATACAAAATTTCTTCTAAACCTCTTTCCCTAACCAAATCTTCCATAGGGTATACATAATCCATAATCAAAGGAGATGAGGTAATAAAAATTTGATTCTCTTTTATTGATAAATTGTCACATAAAAAAGATTTTAAGCCTTTGCTGATAGGTTTATTTGAACTTAATGCCACAGCTTGAAGTCTATTTCTCTTCTTTAAGATTACTTTCATGTAGGATCTATAATCTTCGTCATAGTCTGCTAAGTAGTCTTCGGTATTTATATCTGCGTTTCTATATAAATTTATAGTTTGAGTTTTCTCTACTGTATAGTTACTAAAAGTGGGAGAGATTAAATTTTCTATTATGTTTTCTAGCCTAATAAAGGCGATGCCTTCTCTATCCAATAAGTAATAGCTGTTTAAATTTTCTGGAACTTGAACGAGGCCGTATTTCTTTTTTTCACTTCCTCCTATTTCTAAAACTATATGAAGCTTGTTATTTTCTATAAAAGGAAATGGATGTTGAAAGTCGATGATTTGTGGAGATAATATAGGTTCGACTAAGTCGGTATAATATTTAGTAATTTCTTTTCTTTCTTTTTTCGTAAGTTCATCAAAACTCAAATCATATATGCCGTGTTCATTGAGACTTTTCATGACCTTTTCATATATTTCGTCTTTTTCTTTTAGGAGTTCATGGGTTTTTGCAAAGATTGCTTTAAGTTGTTCTTTTGCAGTCATGCCTGTCTTGTTGTCGGCATTAGCGTCGTTAACATAAGACAAGTCGGTTAGGGAGCCTACTCTGACTCTATAAAATTCTTCTAGATTGCTCGTAAAAATGGAGACGAATTTAATGCTTTCATACTCAGGAGTAAGAGGGTCCATAGATTCATAAAGAACCCTCCTATTGAAATTTAACCAACTCAATTCTCTATTCATAGAGTAATTTAATAAATCTGATATTTCAGAAATCGATTTTTCTGCAATTAAATCATTATCATCTTTTACTATTTTCGTACTCCCATCAGATAAATTATTATTTTCCATTTTGTTTTTCTATACTCCTAATTAAATATCCTTCTCTAGCACCGTTTTTACTGATGTTTACCTTTGAAGCATTTAAATATTTAATAACTTCCAACAATACTATGACGCCTGGTGTGATGGTATGAATTCGCTCTGGCACCACTTGCAAGGACATGTTCATGACAGCTGGATCAACTTTTCGCAATTTTCCCTCTAATTTTTTTACAGTACTTATTTCTAGTAGAGAGTTGGAAGGTAAGTCGAATAATTCCATTGCGATATTTCCTGTAGCACGTATAGTTCCGCCCATTCCGTAAATGGGATAGGCTTCGTTGAGTTTAGGAACTTTATATTCTCTCAATAATCTTCTGACATGCTTTGAAATATTTTTTGCTTCTTTGTCAGTAGGGAATATTCTCTCCACGTATTGTTTATACAAGGATAAATGTCCGTCTGTTAATGAAGTGGAAAAAGTTATTTCCCCATTTTCTATTACGGTTATTTCTATGGAACCTCCACCTATATCCACTATATATCCAGTTTTTATATCAAAATCCTCTCGAATTCCTAAATAACCTAAGCTTGCTTCGTCTTCTCCTGATAGCAAGTCGATATTATGTCCGATTGAATTTTCTACATATTCCATAACTTGTTTTTGGTTTTTTGCATTACGAAGTGCTGCAGTCGCAAACATAAATACATTTTCAATATCAAAATGATTGCAAATGCTTAGAAAACCTTTGAGCACTCTTACCAATTTATCAGCACCCTTTTTGGTCATCTGGCCGTCGCTAATATATGTCGATAGACCAGCAACTGTTTTCTTATTTAATAGAGAGACTATATTTTTATTTTCTGACACCAAATAGAGATTTAGTCTAATCGTATTGGATCCTATATCTATAATTCCATATTTCATAGTACACCTCGGATATATTTTATACATATATTATTACCCATTATATGAAAGGAATATTAAATTTATATTAAGTAAATTTATTTGATTATTTTATTTTTGTTGTGGTATAATATCCATAGCGAAGGGGAGTAGCATAGGAAAGTTTAGTCGTCATTACGGATTTTTTAATCCCGGTTAAACACGCGCGCTGCGTTTGCAAGACCTTGGTTTGGTTAAGATTACTAAACTATAGGTCATTTTTTTATTTTAAGGAGGAAGATATGGAGAATTGGTATAATTTAAATACCGAAGAGGCTCTTGCAAAGTTAGAAACTTCTCAGAATTCAGGACTGAGCTCTGAAGTTGCACAGAAGCGCTTAGAAGAATACGGTAGAAATGAATTAGAACAAGGTGCCAAGAAGTCATTATTATCCAAATTTATTGATCAATTCAAGGATCCAATGATTTTGATATTAATTGGTGCCAGTCTATTGTCAGCATTTGTAGGAGAGATTGAAGATACATTTATTATTTTAGCAATAGTAGCAGTTAATTCTATTTTGAGTGTATATCAAGAAGGTAAAGCGGAAGCTGCAATTGAAGCTCTACAAAAGATGAGTGCCCCAAATGCAAAGGTAATTAGAGATGGAAGAACTAGAGAAGTTCCGGCACCTGAAGTAGTTCCAGGGGATATTGTAATATTGGAAACGGGTTCTATCGTTCCTGCTGATATTAGAATAATTACTAGTTCAAATTTACAAATAGACGAATCTTCCCTTACAGGAGAATCTGTTCCGGTAGAAAAACATGCAGATGTAGTTTACGACGGCATAATGGAAATCGGAGATAGGGAAAATATTGGGCATAGCTCCACTATTGTTACTTATGGAAGAGGAACTGGTGTTGTAATTGGTACTGGAAAAGACACGGAAATTGGAAAAATTGCTACATCACTTATGGAAGTGGACGATGAAGAAACTCCCCTACAAAAAAGGCTTGCAGGATTGTCCAAAGTTCTCGGCATACTTGTAATCGTAGTATGTTTGGTAGTATTCGGGGTTGGACTTTTGTATAAGCTAGAATTTTATGAAATTCTAATGACTTCTGTATCTTTAGCAGTTGCAGCTATTCCTGAAGGATTGCCAGCAATTGTAACTATAGTATTGTCACTTGGAATGGGCAGAATGGCATCTAGAAATGCTATTGTAAAAAAACTTCTTGCAGTTGAAACATTGGGAACTACAACGGTTATATGTTCAGACAAGACAGGTACGTTGACACAAAACGAGATGACGGTTACAAAAGCTTATGTGAATGGACAAGTAATCGATGTAAGTGGCTCAGGTTATATTCCTGAAGGAGATTTCTCAATTGACGGTAACAAGGTTAGTCTTGCTGATGTCGTTGGACTAGATGTTCTTATGGGTATTTCCACTTTGGTAAATGATGCTGATTTAAAATTTGTAGAAGATAGATACGAAATGATAGGAGACCCTACTGAGGGAGCACTACTTTCGTTTTCTGAAAAAGCTGGAATCATTCAAGAAGAATTAAATGAAAAGCATCCTAGAATGGAAGAGATTCCTTTTGACTCCAGTAGAAAGATGATGACTACATTCCACAGAGGTTTTATAACTCCTAATGTAGCTTCTTTAACCAAGGGAGCTCCAGATATAATTATTGAAAGATCCTCCAAAATATTACTAGACGGAGAAGAACGAGAATTCACTCCAGAGTTAAAAGAGAAAGTTTTGGAGATGAATAAAACTTTTGCTAGATCTGCTTTAAGAGTGTTGTCATATGCATATAAAAAATGGGATGATATTCCTAGCGAGAAAACACCTGACAATGTAGAAGTCGAAATGGTTTTTGTCGGTTTGACAGGTATGATAGACCCACCTAGACCTGAAGTTAAAGTTGCTATAAGAGAGTGTAAGCATGCAGGTATAGTGCCTATTATGATTACTGGAGACCATTTAGACACTGCTTATGCCATTGGAAAAGATTTGGGTATTGCTGACAATGAAAATCAAGCTATCATGGGTAGAGAATTAAATGCCATGACTCCTGAAGAAATCCAAGAAGTAGTAAAGGAAAAGAGAATTTTTGCGAGAGTTTCTCCTGAAAACAAGGTTCAAATCGTACAAGCTTTAAAAGATAATGGGGAAATCGCTGCTATGACTGGTGACGGTGTTAACGACGCTCCAGCACTTAAAAGAGCAGATATCGGTATTGCAATGGGAATTACAGGTACTGACGTAGCAAAAAATACTGCTGAAGTTATTTTGACAGATGATAACTTCGCAACGATTGTTCACGCAGTAGAAGAGGGAAGAATCATCTACTCAAATATCAAAAAATTTGTTTCCTTCTTGTTGTCATGTAATATTGGAGAAGTATTGATAGTTTTCTTAGCGATAATTTTCAAAATGCCTGTTCCACTAACTCCGAAACAACTTTTATGGCTTAACTTGGTAACTGACTCATTCCCAGCTTTGGCACTGGGTGTTGAACGTGGAGAAGAAGATATTATGGATGAGCCACCAAGAAGTCCAGATGAACCTATATTGGATAGAGAAACTATATATATCTTAGCGATTCAGTCCATTGGAATTACAATTGCAACATTAGGTGCGTATCTATGGGGTTTGAAACACTTTGGAGAGGAAAATCTAAACGGCGCAAGAACTATGGCATTTGCCACATTAATACTAGCCGAATTATTAAGATCTTATTCAGCTAGAAGTGACAGATACACATTGTTCCATATAGGACCATTTACAAATAGGAAACTGGTTATAGCTACCTTATTGTCATTTACCTTAATGTTAGCCGTGCTATATGTTCCTGCACTTGCAGATTTATTTGACACTATTCCATTGGGACTAGATGGATGGATGGTAGTATTGCCTTGCTCTTTAGTTCCTCTTGTATTGGGAGAACTTTATAAAGTAATTAGATATAGAGGCAAATAGTAGATTTTAATTAGTAATTAGTAGAGAAGCCTGTGACCAGATTTTATAAAATCGCAAGTCACAGGCTTTTTATATGTATTAGAAATAAACAAAAAATCTCCGACGATTAAATTCGTTGGAGATTTTTATTTATAAAATCATTTATAATTTTATTGGTTTCTTCTATAAGTTCTTCGTATGGGTGGGTTTGATTTCTTGCGCAAGCTTTTGCCATTTCACTACATAATAAACATTTTCTAGGCTCTAGGTTTAATGAGCTTCTGGTTATTTGTTTGGCATTTTCGTCAAACACATCTATATCAAATAATCTTCCCTCTACAGAATCCTCTAATTCCATCATCTGTTTCTTTAACTCTATTGCATCTTGATTAACTGCTGCTAGATAGTACATACCAGTGTCTTCATCGTAGTATTCATCTACAAGGATTTTATTTCCCAAGATACTTTTTATCAATTCAATGCCCATTTTATGAAACACAACATACTCATCAGTTCGTTTAACTTTACCTGGTATATTTAGCATATAAGATATTATGGGTCTTTTGTATTTATTGATTAGAGTTTGCTGATATTGAAATCTCCTTTCTCTACTGTCTAGTAATTTTATAAAAAAATCACTCATCATTCTCTCCCCCATGTTGACGGTGCGAATAAAATTAGAACGGGAAATATTTCCAGTCTTCCTATTATCATTACGAATGTTAAAACAAATTTGGAAATGTGAGTAAAGCTGGAATAATTTCCAGTAGGACCTACTATTCCTAAACCAGGACCTACATTATTGTATGTCGTGATTACGGCGGAAAATGAAGATTCAAAGTCTGGAGATTTTATTGCAGCTGCAAACATTAATATCGCAAACAATAAAAAGTAAATAGTCAAATAACTGACGATTCCCCTTTCCACTTTCCGATCCAAGGGTTTACCATCATATAGAAGTGCGACTTTTCTTTCTGGATTTATCATCATTTTGACTTCGTTAATGGCAGATTTTAAAGATATTATCACTCTAGAGACTTTTAGTCCTCCAGCAGTAGAACCTGCACAGCCACCGATAAACATCAACAATATTATAACCCACTTAGAAAGAGTAGGCCATTTAGCATAATCCACCGTCGCGAATCCAGTAGTAGTTATTATAGACGAAACTGTAAAAAATGAATCCAACAAACCTCTTTTTATATCTTCATAGGAAAAGCGTGTATTTAAAAATATTGTCAAAGTTGCAAATAAGACTATCAGTAAATAAGCTTTTAATTCTTCACTTCTAAGGGCATCTTTTCCTCTTTTTACTAGTATCATATAATAAAGGTTAAAATTAACTCCGAATACGAGCATTCCCACTGCCAATATTATTTCTATTATAGGAGAATTATAGTATGCGACACTTCCGTTTTTTATTCCAAATCCACCAGTACCTGCGGTGGCTAGAGCATGATGAATGGAATCCACAAAGGGCATACCAGCAATTATTAAAGCAAGCACAAGTATGGCAGTCATAATAGCGTACATTGTGTATAAGATTCTGGCAGAACTTTTTAGCTTAGGCAAAAGCTTACCAAATTGTGGGCCTGGTACTTCGGCTTTCATAGCATGAACTGAACTTGCTGAAATTTCTGGCAGCACAGCTAGAGCCAAGACTAAAACCCCCATACCCCCAATAAAGTGAGACATACTTCGCCACAAGAGTATGGAACCGCTTATCACATCTAAGTCTGTAATTATACTGGCTCCTGTAGTAGTAAGTCCACTTACCATCTCAAAATATGCATCCAGTAAATGTGGAATTTGTCCTGAAAAATAAAAGGGCAGACATCCAAAAAATGAAATCAAAAACCAAGTCAATGCAGTAATTACAAAACCCTCTTTGATAAAAAGCATTTTATTTTTGGGTTTTATTGCAGCCAATGGAGCAAAAACTAATATGGAAATTCCTATGGACTTCAAAAAAGCCATAGTGACATACCACTCTTCTTTAGTAAATATAGATACGAAAAGTGGAATAAACATTAAAGCCATACTAATTAACATTATTCTAGAAATGGAATAGACAACTATTTTTCTGTTCATAATCAATACTCCAAGACATTATCGAATTCATCAATATATTTTTCTTTAGTTACTACCAATACTTGGTCGCCTATGAGAATAAAATCTTCTCCACCAGGATAGATGATTTTATCACCTCTTTTTATACATGCAAATAAGGTTTCAGGCTTAACTTTCAAGTCCTTTAAGGGAATTCCTATGGCTTTAGAATCTTCAGATATTAAAAATTGGATAGCTTCCATCTCGTCATTTGCAAGTCTGTGTAAATTCACAACTTTATTACCCATAGTGTTAAAAACAGATCTGATATACCTAATGATCTCATCTGCAATAATTTTTTTGGGAGTGATTACAGTATCTAACTCTAACTTTTCTGCAATGGGTTTTAAAATATTTCTGCTGATTTTTGTAATGTTTTTTGTAACACCCATGGACGATGAGAAAAGTGATACAATAATATTTTCTTCGTCAATAGGTGTGCAAGCAATTACTGCGTCGTAATTTTCAATCCTTTGCTCTATTAATAATTCCTGATTTGTGCCATCGCCGTGAATTATTAAAGCGTTTGGAAAAGATTCACTTAAAAATTCAGCTCTAGCTTCATTTATTTCAATAATTTTAAAACGAATTCCTCTGTTATTTAATTCCCTGGCTAAGTAATATGCCATATCGCCACCGCCTATAATCAATACTAATCGTATTGGTTTAGTAGAGTAGTTGCATTTTAAAATAAATTCATTTATGGCTCTTACTGTTCCAGTGACTTGGATTTTATCTCCTTCTTTTATTACAAAGTTTCCATCGGGAATATAAGAATTTCCATCTCGTCTGACGACGCAAACTAAGATTTTTTCATCTGTAATGCTTACATCCATCAAGGCTTTGTCGATAAGTGGGTTATCTTTATGTACCTCAAATTCCACAATATTAACCTTGCCTTGCATAAATGTTTCAACACCAAATGAGCTAGGAAATTTTAAGATGTCTACTATAGCTTTTGCGCTTTCTCTTTCAGGGTTTATCATAACTGTAATTCCCAATTCTTTTTGGGCAAAAGTCATATTCGTAGAATATTCGGGTGAGCGTACTCTTGCAATAGTATGCTTTGCGCCTAATTTTTTAGCGATAATGGATGCGATGATATTTATTTCGTCATGTTCAGTGACGGCAATAAAAATATCTGCCTCATTTACGCCGGCTTCAATTTGAGAATCTATGGCAGCGCCATTTCCAACTACACCTGTTATGTCAGCGATGTCAATTAAATGCTCTAATTTTTGCCTATCTATTTCAATCAAGACGATGTCGTATCCTTCTGTAGCTAAATCTCTACAAAGGACTTCTCCCACCTTTCCAGCTCCTACTATAACTATTTTCATCATGTATTAACCTCCGTAATATATTATAAAACATATTGTAAAGTTTTAACAGAGAGGATTATTCTTAAAAAACTTTAAATAAAACTTGACTTAATTTTTGGTTTAGGTATAATGAAAAACATATTGGACTTTGAAGAGGAGAGTACAAAGGGAAATCTTTTAGAGACATTTCGGTTGGTGAAAGAAATGAGAGAGAACTTTGGAACATGGCCTTGGAGTCATCTCGCTGAGATCATTTGATTTAGGTTGAGACGTATGCCCACGTTACAGGGATAAGAGTATGATTGTACTCTGAGAGGTCTTTTGCAGCGATGTAAAGGATAAATTAAGGTGGTAACACGAAGTCGCACTTTCGTCCTTATGGGGATGGAAGTTTTTTTATTTTAGGGAGAAGAAATGATAAAAGTAAAAAATTTAGTGAAGGAATACAAAATCGATGGGGAAACTTTTAGAGCTGTAGACGACGTATCCTTTGAGGTAGAAAAGGGAGAAGTCTTTGGAATAATAGGACTGAGTGGTGCAGGTAAATCTACGTTGGTCAGATGTTTAAATCGACTTGAAGAACCTACATCAGGAACTATAGACCTAAATGGCGTTAATCTAAATGATTTGAATAACGATGAGCTGTTGGAAGCTAGAAGAAACATTGGAATGATATTTCAAAGTTTCAATTTATTCAACCAAAGCACAGTCTCAGAAAATATTGCCTATCCTCTTGAAATTATAGGAAAGAACAAAAACGAAATAGAAAAAAATGTGGAGGAGATGTTAGAGTTTGTAGACCTCCAAGACAAAAGAAATGCATATCCATCAGAAATTTCTGGTGGACAAAAACAAAGAGTGGCGATAGCAAGAGCACTCTCCACTAGACCTAAGATTCTCCTCAGTGATGAATCCACTTCGGCGCTGGATCCTGCAAATACAGAGCAGATTTTAAACCTTTTAAAAAGTTCTGTAAAAAAATACGATATGACAATTGTTTTAATTACACATCAAATGGAAGTGGCAAAAAACATTTGTGACCGAATTGCCGTCATGGAAAATGGAAAAATTATCGAGTGTGATACAGTAGAAAATATTTTCAACTTTCCAAAAACAGCAAGAACGAAATCTTTTATAAAATCATTGCCAGATGCTGTAGAAGATTCCATTTACACAGTAAACGGATTTGAAGGAAAATTATTCCGACTTAGCTTCAGTGGAGAAAGTGCAAAAAAACCAATTGTAAATGATTTGATGAAACATTCAAAATGCAAAGTAAATATTTTATCTGGAAATATAAACACACTTAGTACAGGAGAGATTGCAGGATACTTGACAGTAGAACTTGCAGGAGCAGAAGAAGATATTGAAGATGCTTTGATGAAGCTTAGCGATGAGAATGTAATGGTGGAGGTGCTTTCATGAATGACATTTTAAAAATCGTACTTCCAGCTATACCCGAGACTCTGATTATGGTAGGAGCATCATCTATTCTCGCTATTTTGGTAGGAACACCTCTAGCAATTATACTTTACACATCACAAAATGGTGGACTATCAGAAGATGCGAAATTTTATGGAATATTGGATACTGTGATTAATGTTTTGAGGTCATTACCCTTCGTGGTATTAATGCTATTGATTTTACCTTTGACAAAACTTTTAATAGGTAGAAGAATTGGAACAACTGCATCCATTGTACCTCTTACGGTTTCAGCTATTCCATTTCTTGCAAGACTATTAGAAGGAGATTTCAATAGTGTAGATAGAGGAATTATAGAAGCAGCTAGGGCGATGGGATCTAGTACTCAGACCATAGTTAGAAAAGTAGTTATAAAAGAAGCTCTACCGAATATTATTTCATCCATTACGATGACGATTATAAGTCTTGTAGGGCAATCCGCCATAGTGGGTATGATAGGTGGTGGAGGATTGGGAGATATCGCCATTAGATACGGATATCAAAGAAATCAAAAGGATATACTTTGGGCAGCTTGTATAGCAATAATTATACTAGTACAACTTGTCCAATTTATAGGAATAAATACGTCGAAAGCAATCGACAAAAAATAGGGAGGAAGAAATGAAAAAGAATTTAGTATTATTGACAGTTGCATTATTGTTAGTATTGACGGCATGTGGTGGTGGCGGAGACAAACCAGCAACTACAACAGAACCAGCAAAAACTGATGGAGAACTTACAAAAGTAGTAATCGGTGTATCACCAGCACCTCATGGAGAAATCGTTGAAGGATTGGAAGAAGAATTTAAAGCAGCAGGAATTGAAGTGGAAATAGTTACATTTGATGACTATGTTCAACCTAATCTTGCTCTAGATGACGGTAGCTTGGATTTAAATTATTTCCAACATCAACCATACTTGGATAGTTTTATTGCAGAACACGGAGTTGAATTAGTTACAATAGGACAAGTGCATGTTGAGCCATTGGCATTATATTCAGATAAATATGAATCCATTGAAGAACTTCCAGAAGGAGCAGAAATAATTATACCATCTGACCCAACTAACGGAGCAAGAGCATTGTTATTACTTCAAAGTGCTGGACTAATTGAACTTTCAGATCCAACAAATCTAGCAGCTACAGAAGCTGACATAACTGAAAATCCTAAGAATTTTAAATTTACAGCAATAGACCCAGCGAACATCGCTAGAACATACACAGATGTAGACGGTGGAGTAATCAACGCTAACTTCGCAATCGATGCAGGACTAAATCCAATGGAAGATGGAATCCTAGTAGAAGGCGACCAATCACCATATGCAAATGTGGTTGTAGTTAAAGCAGGAGAAGAAAGCAACGAAACATTTTTAAAAGTAGTTGAGATATTAAACTCTGATGCAAGTAGAAAATTTATAGAAGAAAAATACGAAGGAACTATAAAGCCGGTATTCTAGTTAATAGTTTACAGTTAAAAGTTGACAGTTGGCTACGCCCTTCGTAAGAAAACATGAAAGATGTTTGCAAATTCAATTAAAAAAATAATGAACCTGCACAAATGCATAAATATTACTTGTGCAGGTTTTTGTTTGCTGTTTATTCCATATTAATTTGGGTAAAATAACACTAGTTAGTAATAAATATATTTTATTTGGAGGTAATATATAGTGCATGCAAAAGTTATAAAAGCTGTAAAAGGTGTGGCAGCTGTAGATGGCGCTGGAGTAAGTTTAACTCGTGTCTTGGGAAGGGGAACTATAGAAGATTTTGATCCTATATTGATGCTGGACTCATTTGACTCGACAAATCCCAATGATTATTTGGCAGGATTTCCTACTCATCCTCACAGAGGTATAGAGACGGTAACGTATTTATCTAGAGGTAGAATGGATCACAAAGACTCCATGGGAAATGAAGGCTCTATATTAGACGGAGATGTTCAGTGGATGACAGCTGGTTCAGGAATTATGCACTCAGAATTTCCAAAAGAATCTGAGAGGATGTTAGGACTACAATTTTGGTTAAATCTTCCAAGTACGGAAAAGATGACAGAACCAAAATATTTCGATATAAAAAACGAAGATATTCCAGTAGTATCAGAAGATGGAGCGACTTATAGAGTAATTTCTGGAAAATTCAAAGATGCAGAAGGCGTTTCTCCACATCATATTCAAGCGAAATTTGTAGAAGTTAAACTAGAGCCACGTACGAAATTTGTTATTCCACTAGAAGAAATGGAAAATCATTTTATTTTCAATTTAGAAGGTGGAGTTAAAATTGACGAGAAGGTTTACACAGAGAAAACTGCAGTTTTAATTGGACAAGGAAACACAATAGAAATTGAGTCCACTGATGAGCCTCTTCATATCATTTTTGTAGAAGCACCAAGACTAAACGAGCCGGTAGCATGGGCAGGACCTATTGCTATGAATACAAATGGCGAACTTAGACAAGCATTTGAAGATTTAGAAAATGGAACTTTTGTTAAAGTAAATGCAAGAAATTAATTTGAATAGCTTATAAGAACAAACTCTCCAATGGACAAAATATTTTGTACTATTGGAGTTTTTATTTGAAAATTTAAACCGAGATTTATATATGAAACTATTTTATTTAACAATAAATTTATGCGACTTTTTGTAAAATGTTATAATTGTTTTAAGGAAAGAATTTAGATTTAAACAATTATAGTACAGGCCGATGATGGGACTAGTCAAATATGTTATAGATTAAGAATAAATGGCAAGATGTTGACAGATGTCTACTATTGTGATATATTTTAATTTGCGTTGAAAAGATCCGAAGTAAAATTAAGGTTAAGCGAGGGACTGATGGTGAAAGAGTCCTACCCACTAATTTACTTTTCCTAATCTTGGAGCTAAGAGGGTGATTCCTATATAAATCTTTGAGTAAAAAATTAGAGTGGTACCACGGCATTTCGTCTCTTGTAGATGAAATGCCTTTTTTATTTAGAATTTTTAGGAGGAAAAATGAGATTATCAAAATTGTACATGCCTACACTTCGTGAAGTGCCATCAGATGCAGAAATTCCAAGCCATCGATTGTTACTAAGAGCTGGAATGATAAGAGTAAATGTAAGTGGAATTTACACTTATCTGCCACTGGGCTTTCGAGTAATCAAAAAGGTAGAGCAAATTGTAAGAGAAGAAATGGACAGAGCAGGAAGCCAAGAGACATTACTTTCAGCAGTTCAACCCAAAGAAATCTGGGAACAAACTGGAAGATGGGATGACTTTGGGCCAGAGATGTTTAAATTACACGACAGAAATGTCAGAGAATTTTGTCTCGGACCAACTCACGAAGAGTATTTCACCACATTAATAAAAGACGAGATCAAAAGTTATAAGCAACTTCCACTGAATCTTTATCAAATACAAACGAAATACAGAGACGAAAAAAGACCGCGTTTTGGAATAATAAGAGCAAGAGAATTTATCATGAAAGATGCTTATTCCTTTGACTTAAATCCAAAAGGCATGGAAGAAAGCTATAGAATCATGTGGGAAGCTTACGAAAAATCCTTTGACAGAATGGAAATAGATTACAAAGTGGTGCAAGGTGACTCAGGTGCCATGGGCGGATCTGACTCCCACGAATTTATCGCGTTGTCTGAAATCGGAGAAGGCGTAATAGCATATTCTAGAGATTCAGATTACGCAGCTACAAGCGAAAAGGCAAAAGTTATTATCGATGTAGACGAAAGTGGAGAAGCAGAAGAACTAAAAGAAGTTCACACTCCAGGAGTTACTACAATAGATGAGCTTTCAGAATTTTTAAATATGCCAAAAGAAAAGCTTGCTAAGATAGTTATATATGAAACCACAGCTGGAGAAATGATACTGGCACTTATTCCAGGTCATAGACAATTAAATGAAACAAAATTGTTTAACGCAGCAAAAGTAAATGATTTCGACATAGAAATAGCATCCGATGAAGCCATAGAAAAACTTACTGGAGCACAAGCAGGATTTTCTGGACCGATTGGCTTAAAGGGAAATTATCGTTTATTTGTAGATGAAAGACTGACTCGTATGAAAAATCTTGTAGTCGGTGGAAATAAAACAGATTATCATATTACAAATGTAAATTACAAAAGAGATTTCGAAGGAATAGTCGTCGAAGACTTACTAGAAGTAGAAGCAGGAGATAAAGATCCAGACTCAGATGGAGTTTTGCATCTAGATAGAGGAATAGAAGTAGGAAATATTTTCCAATTGGGAACGAAATACTCTGACGCATTTAACTTCACATATCTTGATGAAAACCAAAAGGAACAAATCGTGTATATGGGCTCATATGGAATCGGAGTTTCTAGATCCGTTGCAGCTATAGTGGAGCAACATCATGATGAAGATGGGATTATTTGGCCATTGTCAGTAGCGCCATATCACTTGATTATTACTTGTGTCAATACGAATGACGAAATACAGATGGAATTATCTGAAAAACTTTATAAAGAATTTTCAGATTTAGGGATTGAAGTCCTTTTAGATGACAGAAAGGAAAGACCTGGAGTTAAATTTAAAGACAGAGATTTAATTGGGATACCTCTTAGAATTACAGTTGGAAAGAGAGCTTCAGAAAATGTAGTAGAATTTTCAACTAGAAAAGAAAAAATTAATGAAGAATTAGATATGAAAGAATTGCGAAACAGGATTGAATCATTTTTTCATGTATAGTTTAAACCAAGGTTAAAATGAACAACCAGTGAAAATTATTAAGTTTTATCTAAATTTCGTAATATGAAATTGATATTTTTGCTGGATTTTTCTTAATAAAACGTTTACAATAGCATATAGATGCAATAATTTAAAACGGGAAACCGTTTAAAATGAATAGGAGGAATAATAAATGACAAAGAAACGCATCGCTTTATTATTAGCGCTTATGCTGCTTACTACAGTATTTTTAGCGGCATGTGGTGGAGATAAAACTCCAGCAGAAAAACCTGCAGAGGAAACTACAGAAGTAGTTGAAACTACAGAAGAAACAACAGAAGAGGAAGGCGTAGAAGATGTAGAGAAATTTGCAGACGCTGACACTCTAGTAGTAGGTGGAGCAGAGTTAAACGGATCTTATATAAACGGATTCGGAAACTCGACATACGACGTATGGATTAAAAGAATGATTGGTAACTACGGTGGAGACCTAGGATACGCTACGACATATTATGACGAAGCTGGAGAATTCCATGTTAACCCAACTGTAGTAAACGGAGAACCTGCTATAACTGAAAATGCAGACGGTTCTAAAACATATCAATTCAAAATCAACGAAAACCTACTTTGGAATGACGGAAATCCTATAACAGCAAAGGATTATGTTTTCGGAATTCTATTTGGAGCTACAGAACAATGGATGCTTACAGGAGCTAATAACGCAACTACATCAGAAGATTTACTAGGATTTGACGAATTCCACGATGGTACATCTGCAGAATTCCCAGGAATTAAATTAGTAGATGACTTTACTTTTGAAGTAACATTAAAAGCTGAAAAAGTTCCATATTTCTATGAAATAGCTTTAGTTGGAGTTTCACCAAGACCACTACACAGATATGCACCAAATGTAGACGTGGTTGGTTCATCTCTAGTAGTAGCAGAAGGCTACGAAGTTACAGATGCTGATAAAGCAGAAGTAATTAAAATCCAAGAAGGAGTTGTAAAAAAACTTCAAGAAGCATATGATGCAGAATTAGAAACTGCAAAAGAAGCTGAAGGATTTGACGAAGCTGAATTAAATGCAGCACTAGAAGAATCTGTTGACACTATAAAAGAAGAATACAAAGCTCTACATGCAATGCATGCAGATATTAAAGACGCTGAAGCTACTTTAGCAGGATACCAAGATGGAACTGAAGAATTATCTCCACTTGAAATTATCTTAACTACAGCAGCTAACGAAGTAGCTAATGTTTACAGATTTAAACCAGACGTAACTCCAGGACCTTACCAATTTGTAGAGTTCGGAAACAACATGGCGAAAGTAACTATCAACGACAAATTCGTAGGAAACGCTGAAGGCGAACTTCCAAAGATTAAAAACGTTGTAGTTCAAACAGTTCACTCAAAAATCGACGTTGACCTTGCAATTGCAGGAACTATTGACATAGTACCAGGAGTAATTGAAGGAGAAAAAATAGACAAAACTAAAGCTAACTCTGATACAGTTGGATTCAATAGCTTCCCAAGAAATGGTTATGGCGTAATGCATACTATCTCTGACCAAGGAGCTACTCAATACAAAGGTGTTAGACAAGCTATAGCATACTCACTAGATAGAAATGAATTCGTTCAAACTATCGCAGGTGGATATGGTTCAGTAGTAAATGGCGCGTTTGGAATTAACCAATTCGAATACCTTGCAAAAGGCGAAGACTTCCTAGACCAAGCTATAAACTACACGAAAAATGCTGATGCAGGTAATGCAGCATTAGATACAACTCCATATTTATATGAAAAAGATGGAAGCACTCCTTGGGATCCAGCAAAAGCTGAAGAACAATATAATTCTAACAAAGAAGGATTCGACTATTGGAGATATGACGAAAATGGAAATATCCTAAGAGTTATCCACGAAGGAACTGCAGAACTTAATGTATCTGAATTAATTTCAGCACAAATTCCAGACAACGCAAAACTATTAGGTATGCAATATATCTTTAAACCAGTAGACTTTGCAACTATGTTAGATCACTATTACAATCCAAATGCTGATGACCCAGAAGCACCAACAGTATTTAACATGGGAACAGGATTTGCAATTCCTAACGACCCATATAATGCATATCACTCATCTCAAGTAGACACAGGAGATAACAGAAATAGAGTTAACGACCCTGAATTAGACGTAGTTTTAGAGACTATGAGAAGAGCAGACTCTTCAGACGTAGATACTTGGAACGACGGATGGTTGAAATTCCAACTTTGGTACAATGAAAACCTACCTAACATTCCACTATACGCTAATGAATATTTCGATATTCACACAAACAGAGTTCAAAACTTAACATCAACACCGATGCATGACTGGTCAGATTTAATCTGTCAATTAGAAATTGCACAATAATAGTTAGTTGAATAGGGGAGGAGCTGAGGTTTCTCCCTTATTTTTATGGTAAGAGTACTATAAATTTTTAATAATTTAGTAACTTATTAATCTTACTATGGAAAGGAGTGTTATCTTAAAAGGATAACGAATTAATATGATTAAATATATTGCAAAAAGACTTATTGATCTTATTCCAGTTTTAATAATAATCTCCATAGTCCTTTTCGCTTTAAACGAAGCAATGCCAGGAAATCCTGTAGACTTATTGATGCCAACATCTATTCAAAACGAAACCCAAAGACAAGAGTTGAGAAAGGTTTTGGAAGAAAGATACAATTTAACTGGACCAATCCACGAAAGATATGCAGGTTGGGTGGGTAGAATGTTTAGCGGTGAGCTTGGTGAATCTACAAAATATCAAAGACCCGTAAATCAAGTATTGGGTACACCACTTAGAAACACTTTAATTTTAAATTTAGGATCTACGATAATTGCTTTTGTTTTATCCGTTATTATAGGGATAAAATCGGCAGTTAGGCGGGGAAGTTTTTATGATAAATTCTGGCAAGTATTCTCCTTGGCGGGGATTTCGTTGCCTACATTTTTCTCAGGTATGATGTTAATTTACTTTCTAGCCATTAAGAAAAGCTGGTTCCCACCTGGGATGATGCCTATAAACAATGACATAGGAACATGGATTAAGCATTTAATATTACCTACGATTACACTTACAATTGGCTCGCTTGCTAGTACGTCTAGATACGTTAGAAATGCAATGCTAAATGCATTAAATCAAGATTATATTAGAACTGCTAGAGCAAAAGGTTTAAGTGAAACAAAAGTTATATATTCTCACGCTTTTAGAAATGCCTTGATACCTGTAGTTACAGTAGTAACTTGGAATATCATGTCACTTTTAAGTGGAGCTGCGATAACAGAAACTTTATTTGCTTACAATGGGATTGGAAAGTATTTTATTGAATCTATTTTAGCAAGGGACTATAACGTCATTATGGCATTAAATATGATGTATGCACTTATAACTGTATTTGGAAATCTCGTGATGGATATTGGTTATTCATTAGTAGATCCAAGGGTTAGATTAGAGTAAGGAGGGTAATATGAGCGAAGATAAAAAATTATTAGAAGATGCTGAACTCGAAAAAGGAAAAAAACTTTTAGCAGAAGAAGCTATTACCTCTCCATCTAAGATGGCTTTTAAAAACTTCTTAAACAATAAACTGGGCATGATAGGAACATTTGGATTTTTACTAATCGTAATAATTGTTTTTATAGGATCGACATTTTTAAAGTACGATGCATATTATTCTCAAGGTGTTATGAAAAATATAGCGCCAGGTTCAGGATATATGAAATATCCAGATGAATTAGTTAAAGAAGGTATAAAGCAAATTTCTGTGGGAACTACTTTTTCTGTAGGAGTTTCTGAAGCTGGTAATGTATATACTTGGGGTCATGAAATTGCAAAAAAACAACCAATGCCACAAGAAGTTATAGATAACCAAGGAAATATCGAACAAGTAGCAGCAGGAGATAATCACATCATTGTTTTAACAAAAGATGGGGAAGTTTTTGGCTGGGGAGAAAACAATCACGGGCAAAGTGTATTTCCTGATCAAATTAAAAAAATTACAGATGTAGAAGGCATTGAAAAAATTGGAGCTTCAGATCTTTACTCCATCGTTTTGACTAAAAAGGGAACGATAAAAGTTTGGGGAGCTACTATGCCAACTGGATTAAACGCCATCAATTCAAAATATGATGGACAAGTAAAAGACTTTGAAGTAGCTAGTACGAATATGCTAGTTCTTTTAAAAGATGGAAGTGTAGTGACCTTTGGACAAAAAGGATCTGAAATAGACACAGCAAAACCTGAAATTTTAAAAGAAGCTGGAGATGTAAATATTGTAGAAATAGGTAGAATGAGATATTCTGCCATTGCCGTAACTGATGAAGGTGAAAACATAATCTGGGGCGCTAGAGCAGATGGTGCATATAATATTCCAGAGATGGAAGGAACTGTCATAAAAGCAGAAACGGGAAGAGAACATATTACCGTATTGACTGATGCAGGTAAAGTTTATTCTTGGGGGAAAAACAACTACGGCTCGTTAGATTATCCAACTGGTGATGGATATGTAGACGTATTTTCAGGCTATTTTAATAATTACGCAATAAAAGAAGACGGGTCGATAGATACTTGGGGCTTAGATGGATTCTTAATGGGTTCAGACGAGCAAGGAAGAGATTTATTTACTAGACTTGTTCACGGTGGAAAAATGACATTACTTATAGCATTAGTGGCTGTAGTAATTCAAGTCATTTTAGGTGTAATAATCGGAGTAATTTCTGGATATTATGGTGGATGGATAGATAATATTTTAAATAGATTTGGTGAGATTGTTTCATCTTTCCCATTTTATCCTTTGGTTATAACATTATCAGCTTTACTTCCAGTAGATATCGATCAGTACCAAAGATTGATTATGATAATGATAATTTTAGGATTATTAGGATGGCCATCTATTGCAAGACTTGTGCGTGGTGAGATTCTTTCTGAAAGAGAAAAGGATTATATCACAGCTGCCAAAGCTTTAGGACTTAAGGAACATAAGATTATGATGAGTCATATCGTTCCCAATATTTTGTCCATAATAATCGTACGTGCAACATTGGGTTATGCTAGTTCACTTTTGACAGAGGCAGGATTGTCCTTCTTGGGCTTTGGAGTTCAAAATCCATTCCCATCTTGGGGTAATATGCTTACTGCTTCGAATAATATCACTGCGCTGGAATTTTATTGGTGGCGTTGGGTATTCCCAGGAGCTGCAGTATTTTTAACTGCGCTTACAGTTAACCTTATGGGTGATGCATTGAGAGATGCTATGGATCCCAAGGCATTAGAAAGGTAGGATTTTATGGCACTATTAGAAATAAAAAACTTACACACCTATTTTGAAACCAAAAGAGGATTAATAAAGGCTGTAGATGGCGTAGATTTAAAAGTCAGTGCAGGAAAAACTCTTGGAGTAGTAGGTGAGTCTGGATCTGGAAAAAGTCAGACTGCCATGTCTATCTTAAAATTATTTGAACCAAACCAAAGAATCTATGATGGTGAAATAATTTTTGATGGAGAACATATAGAAACTAAATCTATTAAAGAAATGCAAAATATTAGAGGCAATGACATCTCTATAATTTTCCAAGAACCTATGACATCTCTAAATCCTGTATTTACTGTGGAGAGACAATTGGGAGAGGCATTTATGCTTCATCAAGGCATGAACAAAAACCAAGCTAGAGAACAATCTATAAAAATGCTAGAAATGGTAAAAATTCCAAATCCAGAAGTAGTAATAAAACAATATCCCTTTGAATTGTCTGGAGGAATGAACCAAAGGGTTATGATAGCAATGGCACTGGCTTGTTCGCCAAAATTGCTAATTGCTGACGAACCTACAACGGCTCTTGACGTAACTATTCAAGCTCAAATTTTGAAGCTGATGAACGACTTGAAAAGAGAAACTCAAACTGCAATTATGTTTATAACTCACGACTTGGGAGTAATTAACCAAATGGCAGATGATGTTGCTGTAATGTATTGTGGTCAAGTTGTGGAACTAGCTCCAGTAGATTATATATTTAGAGAAGGCGTTTCAAAATATTCCCATCCTTATACTGAAGGATTGTTGACATCAATTCCGTCAATAACTTCTGATAGGAGTAAAAGACTAGAAACCATCCCAGGGTCAGTACCTCATCCATTGGCACTTCCAAAGGGATGTAGATTCGCTGAGCGTTGTCCTTACAAAACAGAAAAATGCGTTCAAGAAATGCCAGACATTGTAAAGATTAGCGATGTTCACGAAATAAGATGTTTCTATCCAGAAAAGGGGGTTAGAAGCAATGTCAGATAAAAAAATATTATTTAAAATAGAAAACTTGAAAAAGTTTTTCCCAATAAAAAAAGCATTTTTTACCGACAGACAAAGATATGTCCATGCCAATGAAAATATTTCTTTGAATATTTATCAAGGAGAAACATTGGGCCTTGTTGGTGAATCTGGTTCAGGTAAATCCACTTTTGGTAGAACTATTATCCAACTTCACGAGCAAACTGAAGGAACTACACTTTATTACGGAAAAACAGTTTCAGAAATAGCTCCAAAATATGTGGGCAATTTGGTAAATGGTATTCCAAAATTGTACCCTGAGTACAAGAAAGCTGTAGTTGAACTTGACGAGCTTTATGCCCAAAGAAGAGAAGCGACTGAAGAAGAGAAAATTCACGAACTTGAAGATAAATTGATGTTTAAAAGGAGAGATATTCAAAATAAATATCTCAATATGGTTCGACTAGCTGGAGGATTGTTGGTACTAAATAATCTTTCAGAGGTTTCTAATGTTTTAAAGGCACAAAATGAAGCAAGAGCAAAAGTCGCGGAAATTAATGAAAAGATAGAAATTATCGACAAAAAATTAAAGGATAGCGAATACGAAAGTAAAGCTTCTTCTCTCACAGCTGAAAAAGAAAATCTAATGTCTCAAAGATCCACTGCTATTGACGAAAGAGATTCCAAAGACAGAGCAGTAGAAGTCTTAAGAGAACAAGCTAGATTAATTGACGGCTTTGAGGATTTGGAAAAGATGCGTGACGATGGAATAGATTTGTCTCAACTTACAGTTTCTGAAATGAGAAAACTTAGAAAAGATTTACAAATTATTTTCCAAGATCCCTACTCATCTTTGGACACGAAATTAACTGTAGGAAATATTATTGGTGAAGGGGTAGTAGCCCATAATATGTTTAAATCTAGAAAATCTAAGGGATATAATGAGTATATCCAAAAGGTAATGGCACAATGTGGTTTAGCTCCATATTTCATTCACAGATATCCCCATCAGTTTTCAGGTGGACAAAGACAGAGAATTGGTATAGCCAGAGCTTTGGCTGTAGAGCCTAACTTCATAGTTTGTGACGAAGCTGTTTCAGCTCTAGACGTATCTATTCAATCTCAAGTAATTAATCTTTTGCAAGATTTAAAAGAGAACAACAATTTGACATATCTATTTATTACTCACGACTTGTCGGTAGTAAAATATATTTCTGATAGGATTGCAGTAATGTATTTAGGAAATGTTGTGGAGCTTGCAGATTCCGAAGCGATATTTGCAGGACCTCTTCATCCTTATACAGAAGCACTTTTAAATGCAATACCTAGAACGGATGTAGATAGCGATCAAGTTCTCTCTATACTAGAAGGAGATGTACCTTCAGCGGTAAATCCTCCTGATGGATGTAGATTCCATACTAGATGTAAATACGTAATGGACAGATGTTTACATTTCGAGCCTGAGTTACAAGACATGGGTAATGGCCATTTCGTAGCTTGTCACTTGATGGATATGGATCTGGAAGAAAGAGAAAGATATATGGCAGAAAGAAATGCAGAAGAACTGGCAAAACAGATAAAAGAAGATGTTATCTTTCACGAGATAATTGAGGAAAACTATTGAGAGTGAGTTGTCATGTTTAAAAAGCCAATAGATAAATACGAAGGGAAAACTAAAGAGGAAATCGAAGAAATAGCCGATGAATTTGGTGAGCAAAAATTTACCAAAGCTGAAGAACGAGCTATGATATTCGCAGCTCTAAAAACCCTTTTACCACCAATAATAGCTGTTTGCGCTTTGTTTGGAATAGTAATATGGCTATTTTGGATGTTAATGTCTTAAAAAAGTTATTGTCTCTTATATGAGGCAATAACTTTTTTAATTTAGGGTATTATCATACAAGAGGAGGGATAAATTGAAAAATATAGGAGCATTTTTTGATATAGACGGTACGATTTTTAGAGATTCCCTAATGACTACGAATTTTAAAAAATTAGTAAAGCATGAAGTAATTGACATGGGAATTTACTATGCAGAAGTAAAAGAAGTGGAAGACAATTGGGTAAGGCGCTATAAAGAATACGATGAATATATTGAAATCTTGGCAAGAGTTTATGCAGAAAATCTCAAAGGTGTAGACATGAGTTATTTAAATTTTATTGCAGATAAAACTATAGATGACTCCTTTGAAGATATTTATAAATATTCTAGAGCTAGATTAGCATGGCATCATGAAGAAGGACATTCGATATTTTTTATATCTGGTAGTCCAGATTTTTTAGTGTCCAGAATGGCAATGAAATATAATGCTACGGATTTTAGAGGAACTACTTACTTTCCAGATGAAAACAATAGATTTTCTGGAAAAATTTCTAAAATGTGGAATTCAGAAAACAAAGATATAGCACTTAGGGAATTAGTAGAACTTTATAATATTGATATGAGTGTCAGCTATGCTTATGGTGACACTAACGGTGATTTTTCCATGCTCAAATCAGTAGGCAATCCCATAGCTATCAATCCTAACAAAGAGCTTTTAAAAGCGATTAGAGGAGATGAATTTTTATCTAAAAAAGCTCAAATTGTAGTTGAGAGAAAGGACAATATTTATCTTTTAAATTCTGATGTGAAAATTCTTGATTAATCATAGTCTTGTGCTATAATTTAATATGTACTCATTGAGAGTGGTGGAGGGAATGGGCCCTACGATACCCGGCAACCTGATTTAAGGTGCCAAATCCCACAGATAGATATAATATCTGAAAGATGAGTGATTGGTAAAAGCCACTCATTTTTCAGAGTGGATTTTTTTATTAGGAGGAATATATGACAAAATGGCTTTTCACATCAGAATCGGTAACAGAAGGACATCCAGACAAGGTATGCGACCAGATTTCTGATGCAATATTAGATGCAATTATAGCAAAAGACCCTAACGCAAGGGTGGCATGTGAAACTATGGCATCGACAGGTATGGTAATGATAACAGGAGAAATCACTACATCAGCGTATGTAGATTTTCAAACTTTAGTTAGAGATACCGTTAAAGAAATAGGATATACCAGAGCGAAATACGGATTTGACGGAGAGACTTGTGCAGTTTTATCTTCGATTCAAGAACAATCTCCAGATATCGCAATGGGAGTAGATAGAGACGAAGTAGAAGATGAACTAGACGCTATAGGAGCAGGAGACCAAGGTTTAATGTTTGGTTATGCTTGTAACGAAACGAAAGAACTTATGCCACTTCCAATCTCACTTGCTCATAGACTAGCGAAGAGACTTGCAGATGTAAGAAAAAATAATACGATAGATTATTTAAGACCAGATGGCAAAAGCCAAGTTACTGTAGAATATGTAGATGGTGTAGCTACAAGACTTGAAAATATTGTAGTTTCAACTCAACATGAAGATACTGTGAGCTTGGAAAAATTACGTGAAGATGTAATCGAGCATGTAATAAAACCTGTAGTGGGCGAAGAATTGATCGATGAAAACACTAAAATTTATATCAATCCCACAGGTAGATTCGTAGTAGGCGGACCTATGGGAGATGCAGGTCTAACAGGAAGAAAAATAATAGTGGACACTTACGGCGGATACGCAAGACACGGCGGTGGAGCATTCTCTGGAAAAGACCCAACAAAGGTAGACAGATCCGCATCCTATGCAGCAAGATATGTTGCAAAAAATATCGTAGCGGCAGGACTAGCAGACAAATGTGAAGTAGGAATCAGCTACGCAATAGGAGTTTCAAAACCACTATCAGTATACGTAGATACCTTCGGCACCAGCGAATTATCCAACGAAAGACTAGAAGAAATAGTAGGAGAAGTTTTCGACTTAAGACCAGCAGCAATAATAAGAGACCTAGACTTAAGAAAACCAATCTACAAACAACTAGCAGCTTATGGACATTTCGGACGAGAAGATTTAGGAGTGAAATGGGAAGAGACGGATAAAGTAGAGGAACTAAAAAAATATATTTAAATAATCGGCTATAGTGAGGTCTAATTTTTGTAAAATAATAAAAAAATCCTTGACAAGTATACTTGGCGCAGCATAATAAATATACCAAGTAAACTTGTCAAGGAGATGATTATGATGGATAAAGAAAAAATTTTAGAACAAGCTAGAAAGAAAAATATTGATGAAGGAGCAGAGCATTCTAAAAGTAAAGGAATTGAAATTGGTTACAAAATATTTTTGGGTATGAGCATTTTCCTTATTATTTTCAATTTATTTGTTGGAGAAAAAACATTTTCTGTTCAATCTATGTTTTGGGGATTTATAGCGGCAGAAGGTTACACTAGTTATCAATTTTCAGGTGAAAGATCATCTAAGTTTAGAATGATATTTTCAGGATTAGCTTCTATAATATATTTGATTAATCATATTCTTTATAGTATAGGTTAATATATATGAATATCGAATATGAGTTTAAAAATAGATTAAAAGAAGTTAGAAATGAAAAAAAAATTACCCAAGCGGATTTGGCTGAAATGGTAGGTGTTTCAAGAAATACTATAAGTTCCATAGAAACAAGACAATTTTGTCCAACAGCAAGATTAGCATTGCTTATTTGTATTGCATTAGATAAAAAATTTGAAGAGTTATTTTATTTTGATTAGTTGTTAGAGATTAAAGAAAATACGAATGAGAAACTAGTAAAAAAAGTTCTACAGGATATTTTAAAATAATTTTATTTATTGAAAAATATCCTGTAGGCTTTTCTATTGATATTACAAGTATGTATTACATAAAAATATGAAATTAGAAAGATTGAATAGAAAACTCTATTATTATTACTTATTATCTTAATTTCAATTTTCGCTGGATTTCACTAATAACTCCCAACTTATCCGCTGCCCAAAGGGGAGCAACTAATTTACTTTTATCTCCATCTCCTGTAATTCTATGAACTACAATGTCCTTGTTTAGAATAGAAAGGGCTTCTACTACTAAGTCTGTATATTCTTCTTTTGAAAGTAAATCAAATTTGCCATCTAGATAATCCTTATAAATTCTGGAATCATTTTGGATATACAAACTGTGAATTTTTATTCCGAAAGGATTAATTTTATTTACATATTTTATGGAATTTAGCATATCTTCTTTAGTTTCTCCTGGCAGTCCAAAAATTACGTGGAGGATAAATTTTATATTTCTGGATTTTAATTCTTTTAATTTTTTATCCAAATATTCATGAGAATATCCTCGGTTGATATAATTTATCGTAGATTCTTTAATGCTTTGCATTCCAATTTCTACCCAAAGTTCACATCGTTTGGAAAATTTTTCAAGTAGATCCAAAACATCTTCTTCTAAACAATCTGCTCTCGTGGCTATGGAAATCCCTATAATGTCTTCATCTTCCAAAACTAATTCGTAAATATTTCGCAAGTATTCTAAATCTCCATAAGTATTAGTGAAGTTTTGAAAATAAGCTATAAATTTATTGTTATTCCATTTACTCTTTACCACTAATTTTTCTTTTTCAATTTGTGCTTTTAGATTTAGTTCTCCTGAGGTGAAATCTCCACTACCTTTTTCTGAACAAAAAATACAGCCTAAGTCAGAAATTTTCCCGTCCCGATTTGGGCAGGTGAAATTTCCGTCTAGGCTGAGTTTTCCAACTTTTTCTCCGTATTTATCTTTGAAGTATTTATTTAAAGAATAGTATCCTTCGATTTCAATCACCAATTTTTTCAAGAAGTGTTACCGCATATGAACTTGCACCTTCTTTTGTTCCCACAAACCCTAATCCTTCAGTTGTTGTAGCTTTTATTGAGATTTGGGTAATATCAATATTTAAAATGTCTGCCAATTTTTCTCGCATGGAGTCTATATACATACCGATTTTAGGTCTTTCCAAGGATACGACAGAATCTATATTGGAAACTTTATATCCTCGTTCTAGTATTAAAGAGTTCACTCGTCTTAATAATTCACAAGAATCTATGTCCTTGTACTCCATATCGTTGTCAGGGAAGTGCTTGCCAATATCTCCAAGAGCGAGAGCGCCCAACATGGAGTCCATAATGGCGTGGACTAGTACGTCAGCGTCTGAATGTCCTAGCAATCCAAAGTCATGGGGGATTTCTATTCCTCCAATTATTAATTTTCTATTTTCTACTAATTTATGAACATCATATCCTACTCCGATTCTCATTGTGCCTCCATTATTGCTTTTGCAATTATCATATCTTCTGGCGTTGTAATTTTTATGTTTTTATAATCTCCTTGGACTATATAAACTTTTTCGCCTATGGCTTCCAAGTAACCAGCATCGTCAGTGGTAGGTATCTTACCGAAATACTTATCATATGCAGAGACAATTAATTCTCTTTGGAAGGATTGGGGAGTTTGGATTTGATATAAATTATTTCTAGGCGGAGTCGAAAGTACAAAATTATTTTCTACAATTTTTATCGTATCTTTTACTTTAACTCCCGCTACTCCTGAACCCTTTTCGATTGCAGAATTTATAGATTTAATAATTACCTCATCTGAAACGAAAGGCCTTGCTCCATCATGGCAAACTACTATTTCACTGAATTCGTTTAAAGCTTTTAGTCCTAGATAAGTGGATTCTTCTCTAGAATTTCCTCCTAAAATTACTTTCAAATTTTCAAATTTAGAAAATCGTTTCTCATATTCCGCAACTAAATCTTTACTTGCTACTAAAATAATTTCATCAAATATTTCTAATTTATAAAATTTCTCCACGGTATAGTCAACAATAGCTTTATCAAAAATTTTCAACTCTAATTTGGGAATACCAGCTTCCATTCTCATTCCCATTCCTGCAGCTGTAATAATTCCAGAGATGAATTTATCTTTATACATCCTTCATATCCTGTTGACGACGAAGTTTTGTAATTAACTCACCTTCTTCTAACTCCACCATATCATATGTGATGATTTCATCTTTTTTCACATCTACTTTTAATCTAGTACCGCTTGTTATAAGGGCAATGGGGAGTAGATTTTCTTCCATACATTTTTCATGAGTTACTAATTGTCCATAGACGAAATCGGAGCCAATTCCTTCGATATTGTCTCCTTTTTTCATATCGCGTTTAGCATAAGTTATAGTGTCGCAAACTTGTCCAGCGATTGGAGCTATTGTGGCTTCGTTTTTAATTGCAGCTTTGTATATGGAGATAGGTGTCTCCAAAGAGCAAAGATGAAAAGGCCTATGAAGTACATAATTTGGACCATTTCCCATACCTACATATCTTAGAGTGTCTATGGTTTCCTTAGAGTTTCCTCTGATTATAATAAATACGCCTGGGGCAATCCCCTGAACATAATCTAGTATTCCATATCCATTTAAAATTCCGCCTTCTTCTTTTAGGCTGAATTGTTTTCCTAATCCTTTTAAATCCGATTTTATTCCATGGCAGCCATCGACGTCCGGCTTAAATCCCATGGCATTTCCCACTGCGTTTAATTCTATCATGGTATTTGTAGCATCTACAAAAGAAGTGAGGCTCTTTGCACATACATCTTTTAAAACGGAAAGCACTGCTACGGATTCATTTGTGGCGTGAATATCCTTCGGATTATTTTTTCCTTTGCCAGCAGCTACAATTTCAAACCCCAATCCCCAAGCGTATTCAACCAATTCCATTATTGCCGCTGGCTCATCTCCTGCAGCGCCAGAATAAACCACGCCATTTTCTTGTGCTAATTCATATAATGTTGGCCCAATTACAGAATCACATTCTACATTAAGCATAATGATATGTTTTTTGTTGATTATGGAATTGTATGCTACCTTTGCGCCGTATTGAGGATTTCCAGTAGCTTCTACTATTACTTGTATGCTTGGAGATTTTACTGCTAGTTCGTAGTCTTCAGTTATTGCGTATTTACCTTCACTTACTGTCTTTTCTACTTCTTCTATACTTTTAACAGCTATTATATTTTCTTCTTCTATCCCAAGATAGACTAAGGCTTTTTGTGCCTTTTCCAGGTGACGATTGACTATTAAGCTAGGTCTCATTCCTTTTAAAGTCAAAAGTCTATCAACTAGACTTCTTCCCATTTTTCCAATTCCCACTACGGCAACTTGGATAGGAGAGCCTTCCTTATCTAATTTTTCTAAAGCATTTTTCATTTCTAACATTTTATCACCTAAATCATTTTAGATTTTATTACGTATTTGTATTTATTCAAGAGCTTAGTATATACCAAATCTCGATTTTTTTCATCTTTAAATATTCCAAAAATCGTAGGACCTGATCCACTCATCAAAGCCATTTCAGCACCTAAATTTAAAAGTTCATTTTTTATTTCCTTAAGTTCCGGATAAATTTCGAAGCTTACAACTTCCATGGAGTTAAAAGCATTTTGAAATAGAAAAAATTCATTGTCGATATTTTCTATAATACTTTCAACTATCCCATTACTATAACTATCTATTTTAGAATAAACTTCCTCAGAAGAAACGGGTTTACCGATATTTATTAATATCAATGGATAAGTTAAATCCTTTTTCACTTCGGTAATTATTTCGCCAATACCTTCTGCACGAACCAATCCTTCATAAAAGAAAAATGTTGAGTCCGCACCTAAAGGTTTTGCTAACTCCATTAATTCTTCATTGGATAATCCTAAATTCCAAATCTCATTTAAAGCTTTCATAACTGTACAAGCGTTACTGGTTCCACCAGCTAATCCAGCTGCTATGGGAATATTTTTTGTAACTGAAATTTCCATGCCAGTGTCTTTGGACTTAAAAACTTTTAAAATCTCCCAAGCTTTATGGATTAAATTATCTTCGCCAGTGGGGAAGTTAGGGTCATTGGATTTTAAAATTAAATTCTCCCCAGGAATTTCTTTTAAGCCAATTTCATCCCACAAATCGATGGAGTTCATTAAAGTATCAATATTATGATAACCATCCTCTCTTTTTCCAAGAATTTCAAGGCTTAGATTGATTTTACCATAGGATTTTATTTTAAACACAAGACACCTCATTTATCGTTTATCGATAAAAGTGTACCATATTATTTTACAAAAGTATATAGATTATTTACAAAAAATTAAAAAATAATCTTTATTTTAAGATAGTCAAATCTGCGAAGATTATAAGTTTGCAATAAGTATAAAAAATATAATATAATAAAAAAATAGAAGAGGTGTGAAGTGTCGGAAAAAAGATTTAGAAGAATAGAGATTTTAGATTTTCTAAGAGGTTTGGCTATAATTAATATGATTATATATCATTTATTGTATTCTCTAGTCTTTGTATTTAATGTGGAATTGAAATTCTTCTCAATTGAGAGGTTTTATCCATATCAACAATACATAGCTTGGAGCTTTATTTTGTTATCTGGATTTTCCGTCAATCTTTCTAAGAATCCTATTAAAAATTCTCTAGTAGTTATCGGTTCGGCAATATTGGTATCTTTGATTACTTATATTGTAACGCCTGGATTAATGATAAGATTTGGAATTCTTCACTTTATGGGGCTATCCATGCTGTTAGTGGGAATTACTAAAGATTTTTTAAGATTAATAAATCCCTATGTAGGGATTATTTTATCATTTTCTTTATTTATATTTATTTGGAGTAATGGGGTTGAGGCACTTCCTTTTTATGATGAATTTACTAGACTAAATTTATTTTATCTTGGTTTTCCCAATCCGACATTCTCCTCGTCAGATTATTTTCCTCTTTTACCGTGGATATTACTATTTCTAACAGGGTTTTTCATTGGTAGATTGAATGAAATGAATGAAAATCCTTTAGGAAAATACAATATAAATTTCCCAATAGTGAATTATATCGGCAAACACAGCCTAATAATTTATCTTCTTCACCAAGTAATTATTTATATTAGTTTGACAATTCTTAAAAAGATTGGTATCATTTAAAAACATCTAGGGGAGTTAGCTCAGCTGGAAGAGCGCCACGTTGACATCGTGGAGGTCGCTGGTTCAAGCCCAGTACTGCCCACCA
>JAAZCH010000153.1 GCA_012513395.1 Tissierellia bacterium | reverse complement strand
AGCATAAAATAAAATCAGCTGAATCTTCTTATATCGGACTTTCAGAGCGAATGGAATCGTATAAAAAAAATATAAATATTACGAAAAATGAAATTGATAATTACGCAAGTTATATAGGTTTGAACAATCTCTATAAAAGTTTAAATGATGATATGTTCTCAGAATATCAAATTCAAACAGAATTAAATGACAGACTGGAAATAATTGAGGAGAAATTAAAAAAAGTTGCAGAAGATAAGGCAAATCTAAATAAAAAGTACTATGAGATGATTGACAAATTAGTTCTTAAATTTGGTTTGAATGAACTTGAGGAGAGTCAGTATAAGTCTGTGATTAGAGTATTTTGTTCTAGTGGAAGTAATAAGCCTATTTCAACGGTAATTTGGTATTTCACACTAAATAATTTAAAAAAATATTATGACAGAGATTCTTTATCGTTGCCTATGGTATTAGATAGTCCTAAGAATGCAGAGATGGATTACGATAAGGAACAAGCTTTAATAGAATACATTCTTGAAGAGGCACCGAATTATAGCCAATTAATATTTTCATCAATAGGATTTAATCCAAAAGATTTTAGATACGATGGGAATATTAAAATTATAGAATTAAATAATTCTAAATATCAGTTGTTAGACGAAAAAACCTATTGTGAAAATGAAGAATTATTAGAGCTAGTAATTAATTTACAACTAATTTAAGGATAAGGAAGTGGGAACTTTATCGCTCCACTTCCTTATTCATATAATTCTCATAATTCTTCTTATACTGAACTAACTCACAAAATAAATTATTAGAATTAGAATACTCTTGCATAAGGTTATTCTTTTTTTCTTGCAATTGATCAAGTTCTTCAAGAATATCCTTTGATTTTGGCACGGTCTGATAGCTGGCCATGATTGATTTAGAGGCAACTGTATAAAGCTTTAATTCAGCAGAATACTCCTTGGAAAACTTCTCATCGTCAGGATTAGCCTTGTGATATTTGTAATGCTCTCGGTACTGCCTAATGGTTTCAACTTGCTCCATAGTTTCAGAAAGCTTATCCATTTTAGACTCAATAATCTTAATTTTATCTAGAATAGTCTGCCTTTCTTCGGCGCTTTTTTGAATTTGAAATTCCAATTCTTGCTTAGAATTAATACCAAGTTCACGAATAGCAATAACAGAATCGGCCATCGTTTTAAGATTGTGTTTTTTAGCCCAAAACTCATATCCCTTACTTGATTTAGCTTTTGCATTGTTCTTAATATCAATAACTTTGCCAACTCTTTGTTTAACCCGAGAGTGGTTAACTTGTATGTTTTCAGATAGCCTTTCTTTTAATCTCTCTTCGGTATAGTCGTCACCTATAGTCTTAGCTCTAGTAAATCTTTGCTTGTCTTTATGTCTGAAAGCTATGTATTTACCGTGCTTAACTTCATAGCCTAGCTCGTCCATTCTTCTTAGAAAATCTTCCCAATCTTTTGCCTGCTTTAGCATTCTATCAATGTCAAATTGTAGCTTTGATTTCCAAGATGTCCCTCTCTTTGCATGTTGATATTCATACCAAGATTTACCCTTAGTTTTGTACTTCCTTTTATAACTCTCGTAGT
>JAAZCH010000450.1 GCA_012513395.1 Tissierellia bacterium | reverse complement strand
GATTTGGACATTATTCGGACAGACTAGGACATTATTCCGACAATTCGGACAAGGGTATTAATAAACTGATATGAAAGGGGTGCTTAGGTGAGATATACAGATTTTTTTGCGAAATTTTATATGGGCAGAAGCACCGGAGGCATCTTAGGCCATAAATCCAAAGAGAAGATACCAGAATACTTCATGAAAGCTGCATTGATCGACGACTACTATGATCGTTTACCAACATCGAATAGCTCATACGGTAAATGGTTTGATGGCACACGTAAACCAGAGGATGTATTATGGGGCTTGATTGTCTCCCATTTTGATGAAGATGGTTTTATTGATAAATTATCAAAGGATTTAAATGATAGCGTGTTACGTTATATCATGATTGGCTTCAATATTGGGCTTCACGAAGGAGAAACCCCAGATAAGCGTCTTTTTGCATTTGCTTTAGCTAAGCAGTTTTATGCAATTGCCCAAGGCTGCGGTAATGCTGATGAAATTGTTAAAGATTTTTACAAACCGGACGCCTATATAACTGTTTTTCAGGAATATGCTAATAGAACGAAATTAAAATACGAAAAAACAAAAACGCCCTTCTCGGATGGAGAAGAACGTCTATTAGAGGATGTTTATGTTTGTAATATATTGAGTAGCCGGCTCTCGGCTACGAAGAACAGGCATAGCAGGACTCAAGAAAGAACTATTTTGAACGCAAACCTTGATTCGATTTCAGAATACTCCAATAGAGTCATTCTTGTTGCAAATGGAGGAATGGGTAAATCGATGATGCTTCAGTATTTATTCCTTGACTCTATTAAAAAGCATCTACAAACAGGAATACTCCCTATTATGATTGAACTTCGCGACTTCAGTGAAAATAGCGACTTATTCAACGATTATATTGTAAAGACAGTCGAGACATTTGATGAAAATCTGACTAAGAAAAAGGTATCAGATTTAATGTCATCGGGTAAATGTCAAATCCTTCTGGATGGGGCCGATGAGATTGATCTGTCGGATGTAAATTCCTTTCAACGGCAAATAGCTGAGCTTACCGATAGATACCCATATAACCAATATGTAATGGCATCGAGAGATTGCGACATAATAAGAGGTGTACAAGGCTTCGCTAAACTCTATCTTCGTCCTTTTACTAGCGTTCAATCATCTGCCTTGATTAATAATCTTTTAGCAGATTTTGAAGATGAGACTATTAAGGATGAGATAGCAGCTTTAACGGAGGGTGAATATCTTCAAAAACATAGAGTTTTTGCTTCGAACCCAATGCTATTAACATTCGTTATTATGAAGCATTTACATGTAAATCCCTTTGAAGGAAAAAAGAGATTGTTTTACAGAACAGTGTATGACGCCATTGTATATGGCCATGATGAGGAGAAAAAAGGTTATTCACGAGTATTTAGAAGCACTCAGAATGCTGAAGAGTTCACAAAGGTGTTTAAAGAGTTTTGTGCCGTCACATATATGAAACACGAGACGGAGTTCGACCTCGACACATTTGATGAATACTTCAATAATCTTGCTACAAAGGACACACTCGAGAACCCAAACATCATGAGTAGTAAAAATTTTATCCATGATGCATGTACGACAGCCTGTATGATGTATGAAGAAGATATAAAACTTTTGTACATTGATCCTGGTTTTCAGGAATATCTATTTGCTCTCTATTATTATTCAGCGGATCCTGAAGAATTGAAAACACTTGGTCGTACGCTCTGGGATATACCGATTATTGATTTTGACGGATATGATGCTTTTGAAATGCTATATGAATTCTCGTTAGAAAAGTTTGAGAGCTGTTTACTTAAGCCCTATCTACATAATATTTTTAATGGCACAACGGAAATTGAAAAGTTTGTAAAATTTCTAAGACACGGCTACAGGGAATTTGAATATCAGGTAATCGACACTGACAAGATTGCAAAATATACCTCTGAAAATAATGCTGACTGGATCTCGTTGAAACCTATTATTATAGAACCTTCAAATATAATTTTTATGCTTTTGTTGCAACAGTTAGACATTGAT
>JAAZCH010000152.1 GCA_012513395.1 Tissierellia bacterium | reverse complement strand
GAATTAAATAAACCTGTTAATACTCCTATCGTTACAAGACCATCAAAAGTTGATAACGAAGTAAAAACAGGAAGAGCATCAAATGAATATAAAGATGCAATGTTAACTGCATTACGTTCAAACTTTAGACAAGTATCAAATGTCTTACAAGAAGGTGTAGATGCAGATGGAGGATATTTAGTACCAGATGAATATGACACTAGATTAATCCAAAAATTAGAAGAAAATAATATTGTTCGTAGTTTAGCTACAAATATTAAAACAAGTGGAGAACACAAAATAAATATTGCAAGTACTGCACCTGCAGCAGCTTGGATTGAAGAAGGTGACACTTTATCTTTTGGAGAAGCAGCATTCGACCAAAAAATCCTAGATGCACATAAATTACACGTTGCAGTTAAAGTAACAGAAGAATTATTATATGATAACGCATTCGGTTTAGAGAATTTCTTGATTGATAGCTTTGGTAAGGCAATCGGAAATGCTGAAGAGAATGCGTTTTTAAATGGAACAGGAGAAGGACAACCTACAGGTATATTTGCAACAACTGGTGGTGGTACTTATATAACAGCAAAAACAACAGGAGCAGATGCAATTATAGAACTTGTATATAACTTAAAAAGAGCATATAGAAAAAATGCTGCATTTATTATGAATGACAAAATGATAGCAACAATTAGAACTTACAAAGATGGAAATGGAGCATATATGTGGCAACCATCATTAGTACAAGGAGAACCAGATAGATTACTTGGTTATCCAGTATATACTTCTCAATATGCACCAGAAGACTCAATTGCATTTGGTGATTTTAGTTATTACAACATTGGTGATAGAGGTGTAAGATCATTCAAACAATTAACAGAATTATTCGCTGGTAATGGAATGATTGGTTATGTTGCAAAAGAAAGAGTTGATGGAAAATTAGTACTTCCAGAGGCAGTTCAAATCTTAAAAGTTGTTGCTGAAAAAACAACTACTACAAATACAACAACAACTACTACAAAATAGTGAATGGAGGTAAATAGCAGTGATTGAAGAGTTATTAATTAAAGTAAAACAAAATCTTATATTAGAACATTCAGTAGATGATGAATTACTAAAACAATTCATCACTGCTGCAATCTCTTATGCAGAAAGCTATCAGCATATAGAAGAAGGATACTATCAAGAACATGAAATGTCAGAAACAACAAAACAAGCAATTATTATGCTTGTAAGTCATTTCTATGAAAGTAGAGATGGCTCAACTGGTGGTTTCTTTGCTGACAATGTAAATGCATCAAGTCAAGTATGGAACACAGTAAATCTACTATTAAGACTTAATAGAGATTGGAAGGTGTAGCCCATGAGCTTTGGTAAAATGAATAAATTTATTGAAATAAAAAGTATCCAAAATGTAAAGGATGAAGATGGTTTCTCAACAAAACAAGAAATAACAGTTGCAAGAGTTAGAGGATATAGAGAGGGCAGACACGGAAGTGAAAAGTGGGCAAATAGAACTACTTTTACTGAGGCGACTGACCTCTTTATTATTCGTGCTATTCCAGGAACAAAACTCTCAACTGATATGACTATTTTATGTGATGATGAGAACTTTGAAATTACTTCAATTGAAGATGTTAAAGGAAAAAATATGTATATTGAAATTCTAGCAAAGAAGGTGATTCAAAATGGCTAAGGCTTATGTGCAATTACCTGAAGAATATCTACAAAAATTATCAAAGCTTGGAAATAAGACTGATGAAATTTGTGAAAAGATGCTAAAAGCTGGAGGAGAGGTAGTTCTTTCAAAAGTAAAAAGCAATTTAAGTTCAGTAGTGGGGAGTGGTACAAAATACAAATCAAGATCCACAGGAGAGCTTGAGGGAGCATTAGGACTATCAGAAGTAAGGCTTGATAGGAATGGAAATTACAATATTAAAGTTGGATTTGCAGAAACAAGAAGAGATGGAACTAGCAACGCAAAATTAGCCAATATTATTGAATATGGAAAATCAGGTCAAGTTGCTAAACCATTTATGAAACCTGCAAAAGCATCATCAAAAGCAAAATGCATAGAAGTAATGAAATCAACATTTGATAAGGAGGTAAACAACATATGACAGTATTATCCGAATTAAATACACTTTTGAGTGATATGTCGATACAAACTGAAACAGCTAAATTAAGCGACAAAGCATTAGATGAGTATGTTGTTTTAGTTCCTATATCAGATAACTTTTCATTATTTTGTGATGACAAACCAAAGTATGAAACATCAGAAGTAAGACTATCTATTTTTACAAAAGGAAACTATATGCAATTAAAAAAGAAAATCGTAAAGGGCTTATTAAATAACAACTTTACGATAACAGATAAACGATATGTTGAATATGAAAACGATACTGGATTTCATCATTACAACATAGACGTAGCAAAATATTATGAAATGGAGGAAATGTAAATGGCTACAATAGGTTTAGATAAATTATATTATTCAAAAATTACAGAAGATGCATCTGGTAATGAAACATATGCTACACCAACTGTCCTTGCAAAAGCTATATCTGCTGAATTATCTGTAGAGCTTGCAGAGGCAACTCTTTATGCTGATGATGTTGCAGCAGAAATAGTAAAGGAATTTAAAAGTGGTACTTTAACACTAGGTGTTGATGATATTGGAATTAGTGTGGCAGCGGATTTAACAGGAGCTCAAGTAGATAAAAATAATGTTTTGATATCAGGTGGTCAAGATGCTGGAAGTCCTGTTGCAATTGGATTTAGAGCAAAAAAATCAAATGGTAAATATAAATATTATTGGTTATATAGAGTTAAGTTTGGAATACCTGCAGCAAGTCTTGCAACAAAAGGTGATTCAATTACATTCTCTACACCATCAATTGAAGGTACAGTATTATGCAGAAATAAACCAGATGCAAATGGAAAACATCCTTGGAAAGCAGAAGTAACTGAAGGTGATACAGGTGTAACAGCAGCAACTATAAATGATTGGTACAACTCTGTATACGAGCCTACATATGCAACAACAAGTACACAAACTAGTGGAAAATAGAAACTGGAGGTAAGTAATGGAAACTGATAGAGTAAGTAAAATTAAAGTTGGTGATAAGGAATATGAGCTAATCTTAACAACAAAAGCAACAAAGGAGATAGCAGGAAGATATGGTGGTTTAGAGAATTTAGGAGATAAACTAATGAAGGCTGAAAACTTTGAAATGGCTCTAGGAGAAATAGTATGGCTTATATGTCTTTTAGCAAATCAATCAATTTTAATTCATAACATTAAAAACAAAGATAATCAAAAAGAGTTATTAACTGAAGAAGAAGTTGAAGTCTTAACAACTCCATTTGATTTAGCTGATTATAAACAAGCGATAACAGATTGTTTATATAAAGGAACAAAAAGAAATATTGAAAGTGAAGAAAATTCAAAAAACGTGGAAGTCGAGTAAGTGATGAAGAATTATTTACTCGACTTTTATATTACGGTTTAGCTCATCTAAATCTATCTTATGACGAAGTATGGCTTATGCCTTTTGGATTATTACTAGATTTATGGGAATGCCATAGACAATTTAATGGAATAGCTAAACCAAAAAGAGAGGTCTTTATAGACGATATTATTCCAGATGGGATTTAAGGAGGTGAGTTATAATGGCAGATAATTTCGGATTGAAGATTGGTGTCGAGGGAGAAAAGGAATTCAAAAGTGCTCTTTATAGTATCAATCAAAGTTTTAAAGTTCTAGGATCTGAAATGAAGTTAGTTGAATCCCAATTCAGTAAAAACGATACTTCTATACAATCATTAACAGCTAAAAACCAGGTGTTAAATAAGGAAATAGATACACAAAAACAAAAAATAGAATTATTAAAAAATGCCTTAAATAACTCTTCCGAGTCTTTTGGAGAAAATGATAAAAGAACTCAAGAATGGCAAATTAAATTGAATAATGCAACTGCTGAATTAAATTCTATGGAAAAAGAGTTGAAAACCAACGAGGCTGCACTTGATAGTGCTGGAACTGAAATGGACGATGTATCTAAAAGTGCAGATAAGATGGGAAATGATATAGATGATGCAGGAAATAAAGCTGAAAATAGCAATGGCAAGTTTGAAAAACTAGGTTCAGTCTTAAAAGGAATAGGTGCAACAATGGGAGCAGTAGCTGTTGCGGCAGGAGCTGCGGCAGTTGCTCTAGCATCTAAAGTTGTATCAGCTTATGCAGAATTTGAACAGCTTGAAGGTGGTGTTAAAACTCTATTTGGTACAGAGGCATCTTCGGTTGAAGAGTATGCAGCAAGTGTTGGTAAAAGTGTAGGAGAAGTAGAAGGAAAATATAACTCACTTCTTGCAGCACAAAAACAAGTTTTTAATGACGCCAACAATGCTTATAAAACAGCAGGACTTTCTGCAAATGAATATATGAATACAGTTACATCTTTTAGTGCTAGTTTAATATCATCATTAAATGGAGATACTGAGGCAGCAGCAAGAGCAGCAAATCAAGCCATAGTTGATATGTCAGATAACGCTAATAAGATGGGTACTGATATGTCCTTAATTCAAAGTGCATACCAAGGTTTCGCAAAACAAAACTATACAATGTTGGATAACTTAAAATTAGGATATGGTGGTACTAAAACTGAAATGGAAAGGTTATTGAAAGATGCCGAGAAAATCAGTGGTGTTAAATATGACATCTCTAACTTAAATGATGTTTATAGTGCAATTCATGTTATTCAAACTGAAATGGGAATAACAGGTACTACAGCGGCAGAGGCTGAAAAGACAATATCAGGATCAGCAAATGCTATGAAAAGTGCATTTGAAAATTTACTAACTGGATTTGGTAATGCTGATGCAGATATGCAAGTTTTGGTTAAAAACCTAGCTGACTCATTAAATACGGTTATTAAAAATATAACTCCAGTTTTAAATAATATAGTATCAGTTCTACCAACGGTTCTGGATGCTCTTTTAGGTGCAATAGGTCAAATGTTGCCAACCTTATTAGAGGCAGTCACAGAACTTTTTTCTAGTTTACTTGAAACTATATTGAATTTAATTCCAGAGCTTATTCCAACCGTAGTTACGGCATTAACCACAATAATAGAAACATTGGTGGAAAACCTACCACTATTAATGGATGCAATTGTAGTTATATTTACTTATTTAATAGAAGGAATAGGAGAGTTACTACCTACATTAATACCAACTGCAGTTCAAGCAATTATCACAATTGTTAATGGCTTAATTGAAAACCTACCGATGCTTTTGGATGCAGCACTTCAATTGATAATGGGACTAGCACAAGGATTAATCACTGCACTTCCAATTCTTATAGCAGCACTTCCAGAAATTATAAATGGTATCGTGACATTTTTATTAAATTCAATACCACAAATAATTCAAACTGGAATAGAACTTCTTACATCGTTAATTGGTGCTTTGCCAGACATTATAAAAACAATAGTTGAGGCAATACCACAAATAATTGATGGGTTACTTACTGCTTTGATGGAGTCAATACCTCTTATTATTCAAGCAGGTATCGATTTACTTATTGCACTTATACAAGCACTTCCTCAAATTATAACAACCATTGTAAATGCTATACCAAAAATAATAACTGGAATAGTTAATGCCTTAATTGGGAACATCGATAAAATTATAATGGCAGGAGTTCAGTTATTTGTTGCATTGATTAAGAACTTGCCTACAATCATTGTAGAAATAGTAAAAGCAGTACCACAAATCGTATCTGCATTAGTTAATGGATTTAAAAATGGTATAGGGTCATTAGCTGAAGTAGGTAAAAACTTAATTCAAGGTTTATGGAATGGTATCAATAATGCAAAAGATTGGGTGCTTGATAAAATCAAAGGTTTTGGTAAGTCAATTCTTAATGGTATTAAAAGTTTCTTTGGTATTCATTCTCCATCAAGAGTATTTAGAGACGAGATTGGTTCAAATCTTGCTTTAGGTTTAGGAGAAGGTTTTACTCAAGAAATGAATAATGTTTCTGATATGATGGAAGATGCAATTCCTACTGACTTCAATGTTGGTATGACTGCTGATGTAGATAATATTGGAATGAATGCTGACTCATATTCAAAAGATAATTTGGTTAGTGCTTTTCAACAAGCTCTAAATGGTATGAGTATAAGAATATCAGAAGACGTGTTTGGAGAATTAGTAATTGATAATGTAGAAAAGGTGGTGTATGGATAATGGCAGAAATAACATGGAAAAATAAATCAAGTAAAGAAATAGAAGGACTTATTATCACAAATACGCCACCAATTACTAAACCAAAAATGAAAGTAGATAAAATCGAAATCGATGGTAGAGATGGAGATATTATAGAAAAAGTAGGATATGAAAGTTATACAAAAAATGTAGGAATAGGACTAGCTAGAAATTATGATATTGATGAAGTAATAAAATACTTCACAGGAGATGGTGAGCTCATATTAAGCGATGAACCAGATAAAGTGTATATTGCTAGTATATTTGATGATGTAGATTATGAAAGACTGTTACAAATTAGAAAGGCAACAGTTAAATTTCATGTTCAACCATACAAGTATTTAAAAGATGAAAGCAAGGTTAGTTTAAGTATTACTACTCAAACATCAGTTGAAGTTGAAAATAAAGGCTTAGAAGTTTCTAAGCCTATTTTTATGCTTGAAGGTTCTGGAACAATTGAAATAGCAGTTAATGGAATAAACATATTTAAATATACATTCCCAAATGGAGAAAACAAAGTAATAGTTGATAGCTTAAAAGAAGAGGCATACTTGGAAGGAGTTTATAAGAATAGAAATATGCTTGGAGAATTTCCAAAACTAGAAGTAGGAAATAATACTATTTCTTGGACAGGAACTTTAACCAAAATAGAAATTGAACCGAAGTCGAGGTGGTTGTAATGATTAAAGTTTATGATGCAGACGAGAGATTATTTGACCACAATGGATTAAAAATATTACATCCTAATAAAGCAG
Source organism: Tissierellia bacterium (assembly GCA_012513395.1). The sequence continues at coordinate 1,126 of JAAZCH010000152.1, read as the reverse complement.
AAGTCTTTATAGAAGACAATGGCGACTACTATATAACTATTGAATCATCAATTGAAGACTTACCATATCTTCAAGAAGGAATGATTATAAGAGCAAAAACAAGATGGGGAGAGCAAGGATTTAGATTAACTAATCCAGAAAAGAAAAACACCAAAGTATCTGTAAAAGGATATCATCTTTGGAAAGACTCTCAAAACTATGTAATCGTTGATTCAAATGTCGTTGATAAAAATTGCAATGATGCATTGGATCATTTAAATAGTGCTTGTGATGTTGGTACACCTTTTACAACAATATCAGATATTACAAGGATTAATTCTACTAGAGTGATTAGAAAAAGTTTAGAAGAGGCAATCTCAATCGTTGTTGAAAAATGGGGAGGACACTTATATAGAGATAACTGGGTTATTGGAGTAAAAGAAACAATAGGAGCTGACAGAGGCATTGTAATTAAGTATGGAAAAAACTCAACTGACATAGAGGTTAAAGAAAACTGGGATAATGTAGTAACAAAAATACTCCCAGTTGGTTATGATGGAATAACTTTGCCAGAGGTTTATCTTGAATCAGCAATGCAATATTCAATTCCTTATACAAAAGTTATTAAATTTGACCAGGATATAAATCAAGATGATTACAAAGATGAAGATGGAAACCTAAAAGAAGATGAGTATAGAGAGGCATTAATATCTGATTTAAGAACTCAAGCAATAGCATACCTTGAGGAAAATCAGTACTTCAAATGTAATTATAAAGTAAAAGCTCATATAGAAGGTGTAGTAGATTTAGGAGATGTAATCGTAGTAGAACATGAAAAGCTTGGAATAAAGATAACAACAAATGTAATCTCATTAAAATATGATTGTATACGAGATAAATACACAGAGATAGAGTTTGGTAATTTTAAGACTCAATTAAAGGATCTTGTTAAAACTATAAAAGGAGATACAAAGGAACAAATATCATCAGCAAATGAAGTGGTTAAAGTAACATTAGAAAATGAACTAAATGAGGCAACCTCTAAAATATGGGGTAAGCTTGGAAACAGCTATGTTATTTATGAAGGCGATAGGATTTTGGTGGTTGATAGTCTACCAAAGGAAAAAGCTACAAACGTAATGATGAT
>JAAZCH010000151.1 GCA_012513395.1 Tissierellia bacterium | reverse complement strand
CGCAACCAATCAGCCAATTTATTTTAGAAATTCTCCTGTGGGATCTACTTCTACAATTATTTCTCAAATGTTTTTCGAACAAGGAGTTAGCCCGACGAGAGAGATAGCTGGAATACTTTGTGCAGCGATTATATCAGATACCCTTTTGCTACGTTCTCCTACGGCGACGGATACGGACAAGAGAATGTTAGAACGAATGGCTAGGATAGCAGGAGTAAATGTGGAAGAGTTCGCCATGGAAATGTTTAAGGCAGGCACATCTCTAGAAGGCAAAGATTCAGAAGACTTGCTGTCAGAAGATATGAAGCAATTCGACATTGAAGACGAAAAGGTGCGAATTGCCCAAGTGTTTTCAATGGATTTGGAAAATCTAGAAAGTAGAAGAGCGGATTTAATAGAGACCATGAGAGAAGAAATTGTTCGCTTTGGATTATCCACTTATGTATTGGTATTTACAGATATAATTAGAGAAACATCAGAGATTATGGCAGTGGGAGAATTTGAAACCCAAATCGCCAACGGCTTTGGTAAAAAATTGGTGGACAATGGATTTTCTGCAGAGGGAATTCTATCCAGAAAAAAACAAGTTGTGCCATTAGTAACCATAGCCATTTCAGAAGCGAAAAAAATATAAAAAAAGTTAAAAGTTGGCTACGTCGCTGTAGAACAAATTTGATTTGTCTAACAAAGGCGTAGCCAACTTTTAACTTTACATTTTTAACTTTTAACTTTTTTAAACTGTTTTTCTCATAATTTCACTTAGCTTTACATTCTCATTTGACTTCTTATTAAGTCGATATTCTACAATATCTCCCAAAGTGAAATATATTAAAGTTCCCATGGGAACTGCAAGTACCATTCCTAAAAGCCCTGCCACTGCGCCTCCAACTGTTACGCTTACCATTACCCAAATTCCTGGAAGTCCCACTTGGTCTCCGACAACTCTTGGGTAAATAATATTTCCTTCGATTTGCTGAAGGGCAAGAGCCATTATCAAAAATATCAATCCTTGCTTGATACTGATTGCGCTAATTAAGATAAGACCGACGAAGCTTCCGATTATCGCTCCGAAATATGGAATGAAAGTCAAAAACGCCGAAAGTATTGAAAGGGTAGCTTTATAAGGAAGACGTAAAATCGTCATGGCTATTAGATTTAATACTCCAAAAATAATCGCTTCTATTAAAGTTCCGCTAAGAAAATTGGAATAAATTTCAGCGGCGCGTTTTCCTGTAATTATAAAAATGTATGCCCATTCATTATCTAAGAAAGCGTATAGAAGTCTGGTGATTTGGTTTCCCAGAGTTTCTTTATAAAATAATAAATAAATGGCGAAGGTGAATGCTAAAAAGGAAGTTAATATCACAGAAAATGTTCCAGATACTATGGAAAAACTGCTCTTAAAAATTTTCTCAGCACTTTGCTTCAAGGTGTCAGAAAATCCTGGACCCCACTTTTCCAAATCACTTTTAATAGAATCCAAATAGTGAGTTTCATTTACGTTTAAACCTTCAAACCAGTCCAAAAACTTAGTCGTAGTTTCTGGTAGAACCTTTGCGAAAGTGGCAAAAGTTTTTGTAAGATCCGGTATTATTGTACTGACTACAAAATATCCTGTACCAAATAAAATTATAAGAGTTAATAAAAGCGCAATTCCACGAACTAGAGTTTTGGAAGAAGTTTTCTTAAAGAAAAACTTACCAAGGAATGTCTCTATCCATTTTAATGGCACGCTTATTACAACTGCCAAAAATCCACCTATTAAAAATGGCATTAAAACTTTTAACGCACTGGTGAATATGATTTTTACTGCGGAGAATTTGAATAACAAAAAAACTAGGACGATAAATATCGCTCCAATTCTTATTATACTTTTCTCCATATTTTTTTCTATCTTCATAAACATCTCCTGAAGTCATTATATCCGAAAACTCTACTTTTAAATCACAAACAATAGGGCGAAAAGTGAAAAATTAAAAGTGAAAAGTTAAACTTGCTACGCTCAGTAACAGATTTAGACCTTTCACTTTCAAATCTCAACTAATTTAGTTTATGTTTATTGTTCCATTATATGTGCTAGCTTCTATATCTAGTCTATCTGCATTTTCGTTATATCCATCTGAGTATGCTATCATTGCACCGTCTTCTGTTACGAAGTTAGCGAAGATTGAATCAGCGAAGTTGTTCGTATCTATATCTTTGAAATGATTTTTCACTTTAGCTTTTACTGGTTTAAATACATCCTTTATGGAAATGGTAATATTTCCGTTGTTTGTGGAAGTATTAATATCTCTTACATTATCTTTTATTTCGTTTACTACAATAGTTCCGTTTGTGGTGTGGATGTCTATGTCGCTGGCGTCCACGTCGTTAATTACAATTCTTCCATTTGTAGTATTG
>JAAZCH010000150.1 GCA_012513395.1 Tissierellia bacterium | reverse complement strand
TTTGGTGGAGTTAATAGAGGTTTTTATCTAAACGAAGAAGTCGATAAATTAATCAATGAAGCATACAAAGCTAAAGAAGTAGAAGATAGGGATAGAATAATTAAAGAGGTATGGCAAATTGCATCAGATGATGTGGCATATATTCCCATTCACTTCGAACAAGATTTGTTTGCTACAAACTCTAGAATTAACTACACTCCAAGAATTAGTAAGTATGTATATGCTTGGGATATAGAAGTTATTAAATAAGAGATGTTTAGAAAAAGCCTTATGATATAAGGCTTTTTCTAAAAGAGGTGAAAGATGTTTAAATTTATACTAAGAAGATTTTTACAAGCAATTTTCGTACTATTGATAGTCTCTCTAATTGTTTTTGTTCTATCTAGTTTAATTGGTGATCCGGTGTCTTTAATGGTACCTGAAAATGCAACTCAAGCAGAGATAGATTTGGCTAGAGAATATCTAGGACTGGACAAACCCATCCATATACAGTATGGAATATTTTTAACTAATGTATTAAAAGGAGATTTTGGGACATCTTATAGATATTATCAGCCTTCCATGAAAGTAATACTTGAACGAGTTCCAGCAACTGTAGAAATGGTAATAGTTTCCGCAGTAATAACAGGCATTCTTTCAATTATTTTGGGTGTATATTCAGGAGCTTATCCAAAAAAGAACAGTAGCAAATTGATTATGACTTTTTCAATTCTTGGAATATCTCTTCCTTCATTTTGGTTAGGAATTATGATGATTTTTTTATTTTCTATAAAATTGGGATGGCTTCCTCCCTCTGGAAGAGGCGAAGTAGCAACTATTATGGGGATATCCAGTAGCTTGTTTACGGCAAGTGGCATAAAACATATAATATTGCCCTCTATAACTTTGTCTCTCGGTAATATAGCAACGATTATCCGACTTACCAGAGCTGGTATGCTTGAAAATATGAGACAAGATTATGTAAAGTATGCTAGGTCAAAGGGAGCTTCTAGAAGAGATGTCTTGTTTAAACATGCACTTAAAAATACTCTAATTCCTGTGGTGACAGTTTTTGGACTGCAAATAGGAAATTTAATTGCATTTACTACTATAACCGAAACCATCTTTGCATGGCCTGGCATGGGTAAATTGCTAATTGATTCTATATATAGTGCAGACAAACCGATTATCGTCTCATATTTACTTATAGTTGCAGTTATGTTTGTATTTATTAATATGCTTGTGGATATAGTTTATGTAATAATAGACCCAAGAATAGATTTAGGCAGGTGAACATATGGATAAAATAAAAACACAACAAAAGGTTGGACTATTTAAAAGAGCATTGAAGTCAGAAATGTTTTACAATTACACGCACAATTTACCTGCCATCATAGGTTCAATAATATTTATAATAACAATAATTGTAGCAATTATTGGACCAAATTTAACTCCCCAAAACCCATACAACATGGCCGAATTGTCTATTTCTAATTCGTACTTACCACCATTTTGGGCTGAGGGAGGTAGCACTGAGTTTCTTTTAGGCACTGATACACAAGGAAGGGATATTTTTAGTGCTATAGTTTATGGCAGCAGAATATCGTTGTTTATTGGAATAACCGCAATGTTGATATCATGTGTAATTGGAACGACATTGGGGTTGATTTCTGGATATTACGGTGGAATAATTGATGATATTATTATGCGAATAATAGATATACAATTGTCTTTCCCAACTACATTATTAGCAATTTTCATCATGACAATTTTTGGAAGAGGGATAGATAAAATAATTTTAGCGCTAATATTGGTAGGATGGGTGAGTTATGCCAGAACTGTAAGAGGAGAAGTTTTGGGTGTAAAGAATAAAGAATATGTTGATGCAGGAAGAACTATTGGACTTCCCGATAGAATTATTATGTTCAAACACATCTTACCAAATGTTTTGACCTCGGTTGTGGTGTTATCCACAATCCAAGTAGGATCATTTATCCTAACTGAAGCAACTTTAAGCTTTCTAGGAGTTGGAGTTGAAATAAGTAAGCCTTCATTGGGTCTGCTAGTTAAAAACGGATTTGATGTTATGTTTAGTGGACTTTGGTGGGTTTCTTTTTTTCCAGGTCTATATATTATGTTAATTGTATTTGGTATAAATCTCTTAGGCGATTTTCTTAGAGATGAACTGAATCCGAGGTTAAAATAGGGGGTGGAATATGTCTGAAAAAATTTTAGAAGTAAAAAACTTAAAAACACATTTCCACACATTTAAAGGCACAGTAAAAGCTGTAGATGGTGTTGAGTTTTCTCTTGAGAAGGGAAACATACTGGGAATTGTCGGAGAATCAGGAGGTGGAAAATCTGTAACAGGATTTTCTCTTATTAGATTAATTGACAGTCCCGGTGAAATTGTCGATGGAGAAATAATATTTTATGGGGAAGATTTGCTAAAAAAGACTGATAGAGAAATAGAGAAGATTAGAGGTAAGGATATTTCTATGATTTTTCAAGATCCAATGACTTCATTGAATCCATTATTTACTATTCAAGAACAAATTGAAGAAGTTTTGAAACTTCATAGCAATTTAAATGATAAAGAAAGACGTTTAAGATGTATTGAATTACTTAAAAGCGTAGGTATACCCAATGCAGAAGATAGATTAAAGAGTTATCCCCACGAACTAAGTGGCGGTATGAGGCAAAGGGTTATAATCGCGATATCAATAGCATTAAATCCTAAACTTATTATAGCAGATGAACCAACAACGGCATTAGATGTAACTATACAAGCACAAATATTAAAATTGTTAAAGGAACTAGTTCAAAAACATGGGAACTCCTTAATTTTAATAACTCACGACTTAGCTGTGGTTTCAGAAATGACTGATGAGATAATAGTCATGTACTGTGGAAAAATTGTTGAACAAGGAAAAACAGATGAAGTTATAGAACAGAGTTATCATCCATATACTGAAGGGCTACTAAATTCTATACCTAGATTTAGAGAAGAAAAGGAACACTTAGATACTATAGAAGGTATAGTTCCAAATATGTTTGAATTGCCTAAAGGATGTTACTTTGCGCCAAGATGTAAATATAAAAATGAAATATGCGAATTGGAGCAACCTGAAAAAAGAGAGATTTCTCCTAAACATTACGCAGCATGCCATTTTCCATTAAATGGAGGTAATACCAATGACTAATATCTTAGAAGTAAGGAATCTTTTTCAAAATTTTCAACTGACAAAAAGTATTTTTGATAAGTATAAATTGAAATCAGGCAAAATAGTGAAAGAAGAAAAAGTCGTTCATGCTGTAAATGGAGTAAGTTTTAATGTAAAGAGAGGCTCAGTATTTAGTTTAGTTGGAGAAAGTGGATGTGGAAAGTCTACAGTAGCTAGGACAGCAATCAAACTATTAGAGCCTAAGAAAGGAACTATCCATTTTAATGGTGAAGATATTACAAACAAAAGTGGAAAATCCGCACTAGAATTTAGAAAAAACATGCAGATGATTTTTCAAGATCCATATGCCTCCCTTAATCCAAGATATTCGGTAAAGGATATTGTAATGGAGCCATTACTTTTTCACAATAAGAACATGACAAAGGTAGAAGCAGAAGCAGAAGTGCTGAAGTTATTGGAAACCGTAGGGATAAGGCCTGAGCAAGCTTCGAGATTTCCACATCAGTTTAGTGGGGGGCAAAGGCAGAGAATAGGAGTTGCAAGGGCGTTAGCGGTAAAACCCAAATTGATTATTGCAGATGAGCCCGTTTCAGCACTTGATGTCTCGATACAAGCGCAAATTTTAAATCTATTAATAGATTTGAAAAATGAAAACGACTTGTCTTACTTGTTTATAGCCCATGATTTATCTGTCGTAAAGCATATAAGCGACGAGATAGGAGTTATGTATTTAGGCAAAATTGTAGAACAAGCAAATAAGAATGATTTATTTGACAATCCTCTTCACCCATATACGAAATTATTGCTTTCTTCAATTCCAACGATAAATGAAGAAATATTGGTAGAAAAGATTGAAGCAAAGGGAGAAATACCAAGCCCTATAAATCTTCCAATGGGTTGTTATTTTAGCAATAGGTGTCCGTATGTTATGGATGTGTGTTTGGAAAAATTTCCAGACGAAAAAGAAATAGAGCCAGGACACTTGGTATCCTGCCATTTATATTAACTAGAGGTAAGAAATGATAGATAAAATATTTGATAAAGTAGATGAGATTAAAGAAGAATTGCTGCAACTTAGCAAGAACATACACGATAATCCGGAGCTTTCTTTTGAGGAATATAAGTCTTCTGGATTTGTAAAGGATTTGCTGAGAGAGCATAATTTTGAAATAGAGGATAATTCTGGTGGCATGGAAACTGCTTTCAAGGCTAGGTTTAAGGGAAATGCAGATGGACCTAGAATTGCATTTTTGGCGGAGTATGATGCTCTTCCTGAAATCGGTCATGCCTGTGGACATAATTTAATAGCCATGGTTTCTGCTGGCGCGGCTATAGCCTTGAGTAAATTTATGGACGAAATTCCAGGGGAAATAATAGTGATGGGAACTCCTGCCGAAGAAGGTGGTGGGGGTAAGGTTGTATTAATCGAAGCTGGTGAATTTGATGGTATAGATTATTCTTTGATGACTCATCCTTCCACTGAAAATTTGATTAATCGTGGTGGACTTGCCATATCCAGTATTGGACTTAAATTTTATGGAGTTTCTGCTCATTCGGCAGCACCTGAATTTGGTATAAATGCTCTCCAAGGTGTGATTCAGACTTTTAATAATATCGACTCTATGAGAGGAATATTTCCCACAGGTACCAATGTCAATGGCATCATCATCAAGGGTGGAATAGCATCTAATATTATTCCTGATTATGCAGAGAGTCATTTTACTATTAGGGCTAGGACTTTGGGGGATTTGAAAATAGTTGTCAATCACTTTAAAAACATAGTTGAAAGTGTGGAAAAACTCACTGGAGCT
>JAAZCH010000149.1 GCA_012513395.1 Tissierellia bacterium | reverse complement strand
GAAAATGAAAGTATAAATCCGAGTCGGGAAGAAGAAAATTTCAATGTAAATGTATTGAAAACCTTATTTTTAATTAAATATGTTAAAGAAATAGAAGCAAATCTAGAAAACATAACTACGCTGATGGTGTCCAATATACATGAGGATAGGATAGAACTTAAGGATAGGGTAGAAAAAGCATTGAATATTTTAGTTAGTCAAACCTTGGTACAAAAAAATGGGGACCTATATATATTCCTAACAAATGAAGAACAAGAAATAAATAGGGAAATTGATAGACAACATATAGAAGTACAGGCTCTGACAAGGAAAATTTCAGAAATGATCTATGCTGGTATACTATCAGATGATAAAGTTAGATATAGTAAGTTTGGAAATAGATATAATTTTGAATTTAATAGATTTGTAGATGGTGATCCCTATAGATCTAATCAATCCTTTGAAGTAGGAATAGATATAATAACTCCAAACTCAGAAAATAATGGGGTAGAAAGTAGCTTAAGAATGGCTAGCCAAAGAGAAAGTATAGTCTATGTAGACTTACCAAATGACAGGGCCTTTATGGATGAAATAAGAACTGAAATGAAGATAGAAAGATATTTACAAGTATCCAGTGCTAGTAATATTCCAAAATTAGAAGAAATTAAAGCATTAAAACGAGTAGAGATGAGAGAGCATCAAGAGAGAGGAAGACTATTTTTAGAAGAATCCTTAAAGGAAGCGGAGTTTTATTTAAACGGAGATAAGATAGAACTTAAGAGTAAGGATTTCAAATTTAATGTAGAGGAAAACTTACAAAATTTAATAAAAATTGTATACCATAAACTAAACTATATAGATACTGCCATGGATGAAGGAGAAATCAGAAAACTATTTAAAGCAAGAGGTGGCAGAAGTATAGAATTGGAAAGCTTTGAAACTCCTAATATAAATGCTATAAATGAAGTATTAGACTATATAAAACTTAGGACTAAAAATCACAGTAGAATATCATTAAAAGAAATAAAAGATAGATTTTTAAAAGCACCCTATGGATTTATAGATACAGATGTAGAATGGATAATATCAAAAATATTCTTAGATGGAAATATAAGCTTTAGCCTACACGGTGAAACAGTATCTCTATTAAGTGAGACAGAAGATGAAATAATAAACTATATCACTAAGAAACAGCATGTGGAAAAACTATTAATTGAAGAAAAAGAAGTTATAGATGAAAGATATATAAGAAGTCTAAAAAATATATCTTCCACATTATTTAAAAGAGATATTCAATTTGAAGATACAGATATGATGGTAAAAAAGTTTAATGAATATGCAGGACACATGATAGAAGAATTAAATAGATTAAAGGATAATTATACCAGGGGTAAATATCCAGGAGAAAGTATTATAGAAGAAGGAATTAACTTGATTAATAGAACAAGAGGGATTTCAAATCCAGGAGACATATTCCAAGAATTATTTAAAAATGAAGATGGCTATTTAGACTTTGAAGAGGACTACCCACCAATAAAATCCTTTTTTAAAGGTGAACAAAAAAACATATGGGAAAAAGCACAACACTTCATATCTATACATGAGGAAAGTAAATCTTATATATTAAATGAAGATATGGAAAAGATGACAGAAGAAATGAAATCTATACTGTCAATGCCTAACCCTTATAATAAAATAAAAGATTTATCTGAATTAAATGGAGAATTTTTAGATTTATATAATGAAATATTGGACAAGGAATTAGAACCAGTAAAAACAACCATAAAAGAAGCAGAAAATAGAGTAATGGAAGAATTAGAAAAGACCAATTTAAAGGATTTATTTGAACAAAAGTATAGGTTGAGTTTTAATGATCTAAATAAAAGAGCTGAGAGCTGCAATAATGTAGCCATGGTCAATGGATTTAGAATAGAAGCAGATACTTTGAAAATGAGATATTTAGATGAAATATCTAGAAAAATAGAAGAATTAGAAAAAGAAAAAG
>JAAZCH010000148.1 GCA_012513395.1 Tissierellia bacterium | reverse complement strand
GGATATTCAACTCCTAAAAACTTAAATGTTGTTAATTCTGGTAATTCATAACCCATATAACCTTTTCTATTCTCGTCATTATATTTTTCTTGAATTTCTTTAATATCTTGTTCTGGGTTTTCTGTAAATATAAGTGTGTTTTTATCTACTACTAATTCTTGTTTTATTATCATATATTTTATAACTTCAGTAGCTTAGCTATCTGATTCCTCTATGAGAGGGTTATTTAATAATTTATCTAATTCAGTTCTTAAAACAAAATAGAAATCATATCCCTTACCTTCTAATTCATTTTTATGTTGTTCAGATAGTATTCTTATAATAAATTCTTTTTTGTTTTCTTCCATACATTTATTTCCTCTATTCTACTACAAGTTTATAGTTAGAGAGAGTTGCTGTTATTTATAATATTTATAAGTTTTTCTACTTCTTCATCATTCTCTAATGCTCCTACTTGTCTAATTATTCCGATTGTTCTTTTTCTTTCAGCTTCTATTAACTTCATAATGGCTTTTGTTTTTTCTTCTACCCAATCAGGGTTTAATCTCCAGTAGAAAGGTTCTTTCTCCTCTATAATCATTTGGGGTTGCCAGAATTCTGTGTCGTTTAGTATGTTTTTTATTTTATTTTTCATATTATTCATCTTATCTTCATGACCAACTTCTTCAACTAATTTATCATTATATTTTAATATTCTCATATTTTATATTCTTTATAAGTTACTCCGATTACCTATAATTGTTTATCTTCCATGATTTCTTTAATACCCTCTGAGCTTCTAGCTATAAAAGCGTCAAGTGTGCTTAGTGCCATAGCTAAGTTTTTATAACACATTATCCAATAAGGATTATTTACTTCTTCTGACTTTTTTAATGCTTCTGATTCTAGCTTCCACAACTTTTCTCTTGTATCTAATTGTTCCATATATTTTTAATTCTTATACCCAATCCTGTGCTTGTGGGGAAAGTGGACTTTTTACTGGTAATCACTCCATGCAAGGTTCGGTGCTACTGTGGAGAGTTGCTTTGATTAGAAGTTTCCCTTTATCCTTTGTAGAAATCCACCTATTCCACTACCTGCAATTCGTTTCCCCCATAAACACAGGATTATTTAATTTTTAATGTTCTTACCTATCGTGAGGGATAGGGGGTTAAAAGGGGTTAATAAAAAATCTTAAATCGTCATAATATTTTGTTGATACACCCCATTTTATACAGTCTTGTATTTCATCGTGTATATGCGTTTCTGTCGCTAATTCTAAATAAAATGGTTGTCCTGCTTGAAATGGATAAATCAAAATACTTTTTTCATCATAATCTCTTAGGCAATGTTGACGATTTTTTTCTTTTGAAACTTTAAGATTTTTCCAGCGAACATTCTGGTCAAGCGGTGTTTTTTTACTATCACAGTTATTTTTTTCTACCCAGTCTATTGAAAATGTTTTTGGAGTTTCTTTTACCCAGTAAAATTCGCCTTCTTCTGCTTCATAGTATAATTTTATATTTTTCTTCTCCTTTACCTCTGTATCTTTGTTCATAGATTAAATAGGTTTAATATCTTTTAGCGGTTTGATAATTTTATAACCATTTTCTAGATCAACCTTAATAAATTAGTTGTAATAACACCAAAGTATAAATCTCCCGTTGGAAACTGACCCGACATAGCCCAACCAACAGCACAAACAAAATCTATAACTAAAACGATTGCGATTATATTTATTATGTAATTAAATGTTTTCATAATTTTATTGTTTTGTGGCGACTAATCCACTTACAATTTAAGT
>JAAZCH010000147.1 GCA_012513395.1 Tissierellia bacterium | reverse complement strand
TCTGAAACTTCAACAACTTCCTCTTTTGATTGCTCTTTATCACAGGCTACTAAGCCTATAATCAAAGCAAATATAATTGTTAATAATAAAAATTTGTTCTTCATTTATTCCTCCCTTTAATATGTTATTATTATAACATACCTATATAGAAATTAATATTACTAAATAGATTAAATTATATGGTTGATTTCATAACTTTTATTTTATAATGATAGGAATATAAAAACTTTTCGTATTAATAGATGAAGATAGAAATGGAGGTGTATATGTGGATATTGATTCCTTCGATTCTAGTTTGGGAAGTTTGGATAAATGGATCTCCATTTTATATAATAGAGTCTCTAGAGGCAGAAAAGCTTTGAGAGATCTAAGGGAGGAGAAAAATTTATGAAAGATAAGGATATTTACAAAATATTAAATAATGCAGATACGAAAATTCCTCAAAGTCTAGAAAGCGTTAGTAACGCAGAAATAGATAAATTAAAAGAAAATTTTTTAAAAAGTATAGGCAAAGCAGAAAAATGAATTCAATTAAAAATACTACAATCCTTATAAATCAGAGGATTGTAGTATTTATTTTTATTTTGCATTTTCGTCTGGTTGGTGGATTCCAAATATATTTTCCTCTGTGTCTAAATAATAGCCTTGCCAAGCCATTCCTAGAAGAGGATATTTAGGAGATTGTACCTTTCCGCCACTTTCTAAAATCTTTTTCTCGATAGTATCATAATCTTCTACGCCAATAGTTAGGACTGAGCCACAAAATATTTTATTGTCATTATTTGAGTCTTCTCCAAGGGTTAAAGCTCCGTTAATACCTGGTTCGCTTTCCTCTCCTGTAATAACGCCAAAATAGGGTGCTCCCACATATTCTGAATAGTCTTCAAAGGTCCAACCAAAGGTGTTACTATAAAACTTCTTAGCTCGTTCCATATCTTTTACATAAATTTCAAAGTGAATAGGTCTTCCCATTTTAAGCCTCCATTAATATTTCATCTTCTAATTATCCCATCTCTTCGTGTTCGTATACTTGAATCATCCAACGAACGCCATATGGATCTTTTACGATACCGTATTTTTCCGACCAAAATGTCCTTTCCATATCCATGACAATTTCGCTTCCGGCATCTATAAATGCTTTCCAAACTTTATCCACTTCTTCCTCATTTTTACTCGCCCAGCTTAGAAAAATGCCTGATTTCTCTGCTTCTTCTCCAATAAAATTATCTGAGCCCATTAGCATTATATCGCCTATCTTAAGACTAGCATGCATTACTGAGTCAGGGTCAAAGCCTTCCATTTCCTCACCAGGCGGAAGATCTTTTATGGTCATTAAATTCAGATCAGAAATTTCAAACACTTTTTGATAAAATTCAAAAGCTTCCTTTGCATTGCCATTAAATACTACATAAGGCTCTAATATTCCTTTCATAATTTACCTCCGTACTAATTTAGTACCAAATAAATACCCTCTCAGCTGATAAAATAACTCCCTAGGAAGTAAAATAAATTTGACAAATATTTAAGCCAATTTCCTTTAATAGAATAGAACAAATTCATATGCTATAATTTATATAGTCAACAAAATTGCTGAGCATTAGATACGTCTTTAAGAAGGTGAGAATGTAATGGATAAAAGAATTGATAAAATTATTGGCGGGATTTTTGCACTATCTACAATCCTTTTAATATATTTCTTTTTAACGAATAGTGCTTTTTTCCACTGGGCTTTTGAAAGACATCACAATGTATTGAGTTGGTACATTAGACCTTTATTCATTATCCCTATTATTTATTTTGCATATAAAAAAAGTTGGGCTGGAATTTTTATATCTATATTTGCACTTTTTTCTAGTATGTTTTGGTTTCCAGTTCCTAAAGAAATTAATCCCCAAGTGATGGAATTTCTAGAATATGAAATGGAATACATAAAGGGGGATTGGAATATTCAAAAGATATTATTTACATTATTAGTTCCAATTTTCTTTGTACTACTAATATTATCTGCTTGGAGAAAAAACTTAAAGATTCTATTGGGAACTGTAATTGGGGCTGCAATATTAAAAATCTTATGGAGT
>JAAZCH010000020.1 GCA_012513395.1 Tissierellia bacterium | reverse complement strand
GTTCTCATAGTCCCTATTTTCAAAATTGTGCATTGGCGAACTGAAAACATGATTTTTCTTTCTTTCTTGTCTTTCTCGTAAGATTCTTTCGTGAACTTCCTTAGAAATGATTGCTTCATGTGCATTCTCACAAATTATATACTGACTTTCATCTACAAAATGTTGCTTAATTCCTTTTGCAAGATTTTGTTGCTTAACTCCTTGCACTAAAGTCCCCGTATAAGCTGGGTTTGTAAGCATTTTTGAAATTGTTCCTTTGTTCCACTCAGGATCATCATTTTCTCTGTAAACTCTCCCAGTTTTATAGTAAATCATTCCAGGAGCATACCCTCTTTCATTAAAATGCTTTGCTACTTCATATTGGCTTTTGCCTTGAAGAGTTAAATCAAACATCTCTTCCACTATAAATCTAACATTTTCATCAATTACAAGTTTTTGACCTTCTTTAGATTTTTTAATCTTGTACCCATAAGGTGGAACAGAACCAATAAAGTATCCGTTTCTTGCCCTATTGTGTTTTGAGGTTTTTATCTTAACTGAAATATCCTTAGCATACATATCGTTGATAATATTTTTAAGAGTAACCTCAAAAGATTTCTTTGAATCTGTTTCTTTGACTGTGTCTAATTTATCATTAACAGAAATAAATCTAACACCTAAAAATGGAAAAACTTTATCAATTAATCTTCCCATTTCGAGATATTCTCTTCCAAGTCTTGATAAATCTCTGATAATAATACAATTGATTCTTCTATCTCTAATATCTTGCATCATATTTTGAAATGATGGTCTTTCAAAGTTTGTCCCACTATATTCATAGTCAGTGTAAACTTCTAAAACATCTATATTTTCTTTTAATGCATATTCTTTACAAGACAGTATTTGAGTTTCTATTGAGTATGATTTTTCTCTCCACTCTTCTGTTCTTTCGTTAGATAGTCTTGTATAAATTCCGGCCTTAAAGACTTTTCTTTCTGTCTTTTCGCTTTTCTTTTCAATATATCTTTTGGAAGTTCTTGCCATTATAAAACACCTCCAGCTAATTGCATTGGAGTCTTATTTTCAAGAGCATTTCCAAAGACCTTATTTATTGAAATCAAATTTTTCTTTACTTCGGACTTACTTTCACTTTCTTCTTTTATAAGGGTCTTCAGTAAGTTAACTGTTTCCAAATTATTAAAGACAAAATTAATCTCATTATTTTCTCCGATCTCAATTCTATCTATAAAAGATACAATTGTTAGCCTATTTAGACTGCTTAAATCAGTGGGAACAATTTCAGAAACCAAACTGTCCTTGTTTTTCATCTTTTCTTGCAAGTTAGCAAGTATATTTTTCTTTGTAGCAATTTGTTTCTCTATTTCCCTGATTTTAATAAGATAATTTTTTCTGAACCTTTCAAACTCTTCAGAAGTTATAAGTTGGTCTTCTAAGTCCATATATAAAGATTGTCTAAGTCTTTCATACTTTCTCTTTTCTGAGTTTAAGCTTTCAAAATCAATATTAAATGTAACTTTTGATACATCTAACTTATTAACTTGACTTAGTAGTTCATTATATTTTTTTAAATAATCTTTAAGTGCAAAAAGTGTCATATCCAGTAGATAATCTTCTTTTATACTATGTCTTGTGCAATCTCCTTTGTTATTATAGTGAGAACAAATATAAAAAATATTATATCCATTCTTGGACTTAACCTTTCTTCTAACCATTGAAGATCCACAATCTTTGCAATAAAGCATTCCTGATAAAATATGTGGTATATCTGCCGATTGTTTTACATCTCTAAGCATCATCTTATTAGCCAAAGCATAAATGCTTTTTGAAATAATAGGCTTATGAGAGTCGTTTATTACAATCCAATCTTCTTCATTAACTTCTACTTCTCTCTTAGACTTGTAATTTAATTTTCTAGTTTTCCCTTGTTCAAGCACTCCTATATAGACCTTGTTTGTAATGATCCTATTGACCATTTTTGCATCCCATTTAGAGTCTTTAACAATAAAACCAGTAGTATGATTATCGCCAGAATTTTCTTTATGCTTAGATGGTGTTACACAACCTATGCTATTTAAAAAATCTGCAATAGCCTTAGACGAATAACCGTCTATCTTCATATTGAAGATTCTTTCAATTATGTGCGAAACTTCTGTATCAACGACTAACTTATGTTTGTTTTTGCTATCTTTCTTATAACCAAAAGGAGCAAATGCACCAATAAATTCACCATTCTTTCTTTTGATCTCTTTTGAAGATTTAACTTTCATAGAAATATCTCTACAATAAGAATCATTAATAAAGTTTCTTATTGGAAGAATTAAGTGTGTATCGCTTACATCTGCATTTTCACTGTCATAGTTATCGTTTACGGATATAAACCTTATACCTTTTTCTGGAAATATCTTTTGTAGATATTTTCCTGATTCGATATAATCCCTCCCAAAACGGGATAAGTCCTTCACAATAATTGTTTTGAACTTCTTTTCTTCAAGATCTTGAATCATCTTCTTAAATTTTGGTCTGTCAAAATTAGATCCTGAAAAACCATCGTCTACATATTCAGCAACAACTTTAAAATCATTGTCCCTTGCATATGATTTGATAATCTGTCTTTGATTTGAAATAGAATTACTTTCTGTGCTATCTCCATCCTCTCTCGATAAACGAAGATACATACAAGCAAATTTCTCCATCACAAAACCTCCTTAATTTGTATTTGGGCAAATAGTCATTAAGGAGTTCTTCTACCACTTATATTTTACCGCACCCAAGTTTTTAAGTCAGCACCCCAGCTTATAGTCTTATACAAGCTCTACATAAATAAAGTTCTACAATATCTAGTAAGTCGAGGGACTCTTTATCACTTTGAGTGTAAGTAATTTTTTTAGAATAATCTTCTTTTGATATTTGCTCTTTAGGTTTAGATTTCTTCTTTTCTTTTGTATTCATAGGTTTTACCTCACAATATAAAATTAAAGTTTTTTGACATTGACAAGTGCCTTGGATTAGCAACATAGGAATCTCACCTCCGCCTCTGTTTAGGATGAGCCGGCTTCAACCTTAGAAGTATCATTATCCTCATTTTCTTCATAGCGAATAGGGTATCCCTCCCTATATTCAAACTCTTACTTATCGCTCCCTTTCTTCTTCCCTTGCTTTTAGCTTAGCAGTACTTGTTTTG
>JAAZCH010000146.1 GCA_012513395.1 Tissierellia bacterium | reverse complement strand
TCCAGA
Source organism: Tissierellia bacterium (assembly GCA_012513395.1). The sequence goes on along the minus strand of JAAZCH010000146.1, from coordinate 38,786 downwards.
ACCAATTCTTACGATATTCGCTCCTTCTTCAATGGCTATTTCGTAATCACCTGTCATTCCCATAGACAGATAATCCATAGAAACTTCATTGTAATTTTGATTTTTTATTTTATCAAAGGCATTTTTAAGCTTTGAAAAAATTTGCCTTAGCTCATTTTCATCCGCTTCATATGGTGCCATTGTCATCAAACCTCTGACTTTAACGTTACTAAGTTCTAAAATATTATACACGAATTCATCTAATTCTTCAAGGTAAACTCCTGATTTAGTTTCTTCTTTAGAAACATTTACTTGGATTAAGATATCTTGTACTAAATCTTCACTTTCGCTTCGTTTTTGAATTTCATCAGCAAGTCTTTTGGAATCCACTGAATGAATTAAATAAGCTTTTCCAATAATATCTTTAACTTTATTTCTTTGAAGACCACCAATGAAGTGATATTTTAGGCTATCTCCGTAATGGTCTATCCTCTTTAGTAAGTCCTGTACTTTATTTTCACCAATATGCCTTATGCCCCATTCTATGGATTCATCTATTAGAGCATAGTCTATAGTTTTGGTCACAGCTAATAAATGTACATCATCAACTCTACCACTTCTAACTTTAGCATCTTCTATTCTTTCAATAATTTCGTTTAAATTTTCTTTTACGCTCATTTTATTTAAGTATTTGTCCTTCCTCAATATTTGCTGGTTCATCTATTAGCTCATCAAAAACAGTGATTGTCCTAACACTTTCTCCATTTATATCTTCTATATAACCTTTATTATCACCGGTTTCCACTATGGTATCTAAATCATTTTGGTTAACTATATGAATAGGTCTAAATTTAACTAGTCCATTTAGTTCTCTGATATAAACTCCAGGTTGATTATTAACTTCTACTACAGACTTGGTACTAATTACATAAGACTTAATCTTATTTTTTATAATACTTGCATCTAATATTCTATCATAACCCAATTCAGAAAGTTTGTCTTTCAGTGAGATTATTATTACTCCAGTATTTTCTGTTTGGTTTATTTGGTAAATATTTCCTTTTAGAGTTGTCCTAGAGTTAACTAATAATTCAATTGAACTACCAACTTCTAAATTTTCTATACTGCTCATTTCATCTATAGGAACAGCCATAAAATACGCAAAATTATCAATCAATTTGTATAACGGATCTCCAGTTTTAACAGTATTTTGTTGACCAATTTGAGTAGATGAAGGGTTTTTTCTAATAAATTCATAATCTATTTGAGGTATGTTTTCTTCTGTATATATTTCTTCAAGTTTATCTATCTTATAAGAAACGATGCCCGCTATTTCGGATTTATAAACTATATTGTTGGTACTAATTTCTCGACTTAGTTCGTCTCTTCTATCTTCAAGCTCTTGATTAGATAGATTTATCAACGTACTTATTTCTGAAATATCTACATTTTTTTTGGTATTCAACTCCAATGTTTCAATGGCAACTAAAGCATTGGGTAAGTCGTCTTCCACTAAGGCATCTTGTATTGAGTAAATTAAATTAATTTCTTTGTCTGAAATTTCATACGCAGTCGTCGAAGGATTTAGATTTTGATTTTTGTACTCTATAGCCGATTGGACTTTTAATAACTCATCTTTCAAATCACTTGCATCGCCCATTAAATTTAAATTTGCTATTACGTGATCTTTTGGAACTCTTTGTCCATCTCTTACGTTATAATCCACCACTCCATCTCCCTGAGACGTATAAGTTTTTTCATTTAAAATTAAATAACCTTTAGTGTCTATTTTATCTAAGTATTCAGTTTTAATTGGATTTGACGTTTTAAGCGTAATAGTCCTGGTATTTTGCATAAAAACAAAAAAGGCTAATATTATTAAACCCACTAATATAAGAAGTCGAAATCTCTTGTTCTTCGAGTTTTTTCTTCTAGTTCTACTCACACAATCATCCTCTTAAACTATTTTCCATTTCGTGTTTTTTAGATCTTACCATTAAAGAATAAGCTGCCTCTTTGACATCCGCCCCTTCGTATAAAACTCCATATAAAGCAGTAGTAATAGGCATATCTACATCATATCTTTCACTTAACTTTTTAGCTGCTGAGGTAGTTTTTATACCTTCAACTACCATCCCAACTTCTTTGATAGCTTCTTCTACAGATTTGCCTTCTCCTATAAGTTGTCCGCATCTTCTATTTCTAGAATGAGGAGACGTACAAGTCACAATTAAATCCCCAACGCCTGCAAGTCCCAAAAATGTTGATGGCAAAGCTCCCATAGTAGTTCCCAATCTGGTAATTTCTGCAATTCCCCTTGTCATTAAGGCAGCCATAGTATTGTCGCCATAGCCTAGTCCTACTAAAATTCCATTTGCTAATGCTATTACGTTTTTTAAAGCCCCAGCTAATTCCACACCTAGTAAATCGTCATTAGTGTAGACCCTAAACGTATCAGACATAAATAAATTTTGTACCTTCATTGCTGCATCTAAATCTCTTGAAGCAGCTACAATAGTAGATGGATAATCTAAAGCCACTTCTTCCGCGTGAGTTGGTCCTGAAAGAGCCACGAAACTATTTTGGGGAAGTAACTCATTGGATATTTCAGAAATCCTCATAAGAGTATCCATTTCTATACCTTTTGCTACATTTATTAAAATTACATCTTCATTTATTTTATCTTGAAGTTCTATTAACATATCTCTAACTGAATTTGTAGGGACAGCTAATACTATAAACTTCGCATCATGAACGGTTTCGTTTAAATCACTGGAATATGATAAGTTTTCAGGTAGTTCTATTTCAGGAAGATATCTGGAATTAATTTTAGTTTTAACCAAATTGTCTTTTTGCTCTTCATTTCTGATGTATAATGTTGTGTCTATATTTTTTAAAGCAAGTTCCCGAGCCAAAGCTGTTCCCCAGCTTCCGCCGCCAAGTACTGCTGTCTTATTCATCTATATCACTTCTTTCCAATTTTATTTTCAGTTCCATTTAGAATTCTTTTGATATTCTCTCTATGGCGATAAATATTTAATATCCCCACAAACAAAAACATCAAAACGTAATTGTCTATCCCTTGTGTTATCAAAATAAAAATAGACAAACCTACCAAAAGTGCAAAACCCGTAACGGCAGCCGCCGATACCATTTTAGTAAAGGCCAGTACAATTAGTCCAATGCCGCCACAAAAAAATAATACATTAGGAGCTACTACTGCAGCTACACCAATCGTTGTAGCTACACCCTTTCCACCTTTGAATTTTAAATAAAAAGGATAATTATGTCCTAGTATGCTCATCAGTCCAGTCAACGGACTGAAATTAGACCCAAAAAACTTATATCCCAAATATGCACCAGCAGAACCTTTTAGGACATCTAGCACTAAAGTTATTAACGCAACTATTGGTCCCATGGTTCTAAGAGCGTTCGTAGTCCCTGGGTTTCCACTTCCTTTTGTTCTAATGTCGAAACCATAGATATATTTTGCTATCAAAAAAGATGGAGAAATACATCCAATTAAATAAGCTGCTATCAATAATAAAATTTTGATTATTAAATCATTATCCATCCTTCTCGTTTCTCTCCCTAGTAATCATTTTTATAGGCGTTCCTTCAAATCCAAAATGACTTCTAAGTTCATTCTCCAAATATCTTATATATGAAAAATGAATCAATTCTTTGTCATTAACAAAAACTAAAAATGTCGGTGGTCTAACTGCAACTTGAGAAGCATAATAAATCTTTCCTTGTCGTCCTTTGTCTGCTCTAGGTTGGTTCATTAAAATAGCTTTATTTATAATATCATTTAATACACCTGTTTGAATTCTCAGGTTGTAATTTTCATTCACGCCATCAATAAGATTTAATAGATTGTCTAGTCTTTGGCCAGTTTCTGCAGAAATAAAAATTACAGGAGCATATGCACAAAACCCTAATTCCTCTCTTATTTCTATTTCAAATTTTCTAGCCGTATTGGTATCTTTTTCAATCAAATCCCATTTATTCACAGCAATTATGAGAGCTTTACCTGCATCATGGGCATATCCAATAATCTTTGAATCTTGTTCAGAAATTCCCTCAACAGCATCTATAACTCCAACGCATACATCAGATCTATCTATGCTAGCTAAAGTTCTGACTACTGAATATCTTTCTACATCTTCATAAATTTTCTTTTTCTTTCTTAGTCCTGCAGTATCAATAAATAAATACTTGGAACCATTTCTATCAAGCTTAGAGTCTATGGAATCCCTCGTAGTACCAGGAATATTTGTAACAATGGATCTTTCTTCTCCAATTAGTCTATTCACTATGGAAGATTTTCCTACATTAGGCTTTCCTATAAAAGCGACTTTTATTCTTTCGTCTTCCTCTTCAGATTCTTCAATATTGTCTAGGCCTTCAATTACTTTGTCCAATAAATCTCCCAAGCCAATATTGTTCTCAGCAGAAATCATAAAAGGATCTCCAAAACCCAATTCATAATAATCATACTGAGTTTCCAAAACTCCCTTGGTATCAGCCTTATTCACAGCCAAAATTACTTCTTTTTTGGCTCTGAAAAGCATTCTAGCAATTTCTTGATCCGTAGAAGTAATTCCACTTACTCCATCAATCAGGAAAATTACCACATCTGCATGGTCTACAGCAATATCTACTTGGGCTCTGATACCTTTCATAAACTCATCGTCTTCTCTGGGATCCACGCCACCTGTATCTATCATGGTAAATTCTCTACCTAGCCACTCAGCATCTGCGTAAATCCTATCTCTAGTCACTCCAGGAGTGTCTTCTGTTATTGCAATTCTCTTTTGCACTATTTTATTAAATAAAGTCGATTTACCAACATTTGGTCTACCAACTATACATACTGTCTTACTCATTTTACCTCCTCAAAAAGAACCCTAACAAAATCTTCACCACTTACATTGGCTACATATACATTTTTATTTAGTTTCTTTTCTATATCTGAAATTGTAACATCATCTAAAAAATAATCCGTATCTTGCCTTAGCATACAGTCTGGTATTACTATATTTTTTATCGTTGTATTTTTTAATTGCATTATTATGTCCCCACCAGTTACTAATCCAGCAACTGTGATAGTATGTCCAAAGAAATCATTTTTTATGGGAACTACTTTCATATTCATATTAGGTAATTTAGACTTAATTTTATCTCTAACTGATATTAAAAAATCTTCTGCTAAAGTTCCAGTTACCAAAATCACATCACCACTCTTATCACTTACTTCCACTTCATTCAAGGTAAGATTGATTTCTTCGTCGAAGTTCCTTATTAAACCTACTCCATTTTCTATTTGGGGATAACCTTCGTATTCCTCGTCAGTGGGTATTTCCAATCCTGCCAATACATAAAATTCATCAGCTAAAAATACAAATCTGCTTCCTTTGTCTTTTAGGAATTCTTGTTGATAGCTGTGAACTTGATTAATTATTTCTATACTTTTTTCCCTGTCATAGGGAACTAGCTCGGGTAAATTCTCTCGATACTTAGTTATTCCCACAGGCACTATTGCAACAGAATTGACACTGTTTTTTAGTGAGAATAAATCCATTATAGTTCTCTTTAATTCTTCCCCATCATTTATTCCAGGGACTGAAACGATTTGGCAATTGATTTCTAAATGAGCATCGTCAAATCTCTTTAAAATTTCAAAAACTTTTGCTGCCTTTTGATTCCTTAGCATTTGCTTTCTAAGTTCAGGATTCGTCGTATGAACTGATACGTTAATAGGAGATATTTTGTATTTAATAATTCTTTCAATTTCTTCTTCAGACATATTAGTTAGAGTTATAAAATTTCCCTGCAAAAAACTTAATCTGCTGTCGTCGTCTTTAAAATACAATGTTTTTCTCATATTAGGAGGAAGCTGATTGATAAAGCAAAACACGCAGTTATTGCTGCAACATTTTGCTTCGTCTATAAGAGGGTTTGTAAACTCAATCCCCAAATCTTCGTCATAATCCTTTTCTATCTCAAATGAAATCAATTCCCCTGAGAGCTTTTTAATATCTAGCACCACAAGCTCATCGGAAATAAGATATTTATAGTCTATTATATCTTTTGGCGTCGAGTCGTTGATAGTCAAAATCTCGTCACCAATTTCCAATTCCAATTCCTCTGCAATAGAGCCAGGCACAATGTTTTCAATTATGTTTTTATCTGTAGTTACTTTAATTTCCATAGTATGATTATAACAGAAAATATACTTGTTATCACCTTTTGGATATAAAGAATTTTGATATTGAAATTTCACAATGCCTAATTTCAAATTGATTAACCATTAAATCAATGATATTATATTTTTAGTTGAGGTATTTTATGGAAAAGATTTTAAGAAATGAAGAAGATGTCATCCGATTACTTGATATCGCAGTGGAGGCAGGTAGGATACTAATAGAAAATGGAGACGAAGTTTATCGAGTAGAAGATACATTGGAAAGAATATGTAATTCGTGGGATGGACTAGACGCAGTGGAAGTATTCGCTATGACTACTTCAGTTTTTATTACCATAAAATTTAAAGGATATCCATATACAGAAATTATAAGAGAAAGAAATCCATCCATAAGACTTCATAAGATCGAATTAATAAACCAATTCTCTAGAGAATTTTGTTCTACTAATATGTCTTTGGACGAAGGCGAAGAAGAAATTCGTAAAATTAATGAATCTAAGCTGACACCATTATTTATTAGATCTATTGGCGCAGGTATAACTAGTGCCTTTTTTAGCATTATGTTTGGGGGAGAATATTTAGATTTCTTGTCTTCATTATTAATAGGTTTTTTAGTTTTTTGGTTGCTAAATGTTCCTAAAAATTTTTTCATTCCCGTATTTATCGTGGATTTATTATCAGGTTTACTGTCATCTGCTTTGGCTACTATTTTTATTAGTATGGGATTTGGTTCCAATTTGGATATGATAATAATTGGATCATTAATGCCCTATGTTCCTGGAGTTTCTATTACAAATGCAATTAGAGATATATTAGCTGGGGATTATGTCAGTGGAGTTATGACTACTGCAAAAGCAATCTTCACGGCAATTGCCATCGCTTTAGGAGTAGGTATTGTTCTTGCAATTTATTTTGGAGGTTATAGATGGAACATCTAATTCAATTTATTTACGGATTTTTTGCATCAATAGCCTTTGCCGTTATATTTTATACTCCTAAAAGAGCTTTGTTTTATAGTGGAGTTATAGGTGGCATAGGATGGATAATATACAGATACTTGTTAACCGCAATGGATCAAGTACTGGCAGCTGCATTAATCTCAGCAATTATTATTGGCACCTTAAGTGCATTATTTGCGATAATAATTAAAATCCCTACTTTGATATTATATATACCATCTCTTATCCCCTTGGTTCCAGGTGGAGGTATGTATTACACTATGTATTACTTAATTCAACAAGATATGGAATTATTTGGAGCAAAGGCCTTAGAAACATCTTTGATTGCCATAGCTTTGGCAACTGGAATATTTTTATCTACCTCGGTAATAAATATGCTGGCACAAATTTATAACATTAAAAAAGGGTGAGTTTATCTCATTCTCAAAACGTTGACAAAGGTCTCCATATCATTCTTTTTCGAGTACCCTCGGACCGGCGGGCCATATACGCTCGAAAAAGAATGATATTCCGACCCTAATAAAGTATTTGTCATAATTCTAAGGTGAGCTTGTCTCATCCTTTTTAATTTTTATACAAATCAAATTTAAATAAATTCTGCTTTTTCTAGAACTTCCTTCGCCTTTTCTAAATTGACACTGTTAATCATAACTATGGGTCCTGTGCATCCCATTGCACTTTCAGCGTAAATTCCCTCTTTCCAAAGGCATTGAACTGCGCTATCAATTTCTAAAATATCTATTCCTGCAATGGATTCCGTTACGATTTCTGCTTCGGGAGCAACTATATCCTCATTGCTTTCTTGGTTTTTATTATTTAGAGAATTTAAAATTTCATCTATTTTAGCTTTTTTAGCCTTCTCGTATAAATCCTTGGAAATCTCCAATAAATTTCCTTTAATTGATTCATAAGCAAACATAATTGCATTTTTTATTAGTGGAGTTCCTGATGCTCTAGAAATTATAAATACCGCATTTTCATATCCAGATCCTATACTTGGACCGTATCCATATCCTGTCGTTTCGTAAAATCCTCCTGATTGAAAAGTAGCAAAAGTTTTAACTATAACATTACCAGTTAAGGAATCACATACCATTATGTCTGGAGTTCCAGCTACTAAATCATTTCCTCTCATAATGAAGCTACCATCAGATCTTTTGGAAGAGACGAAATTAATTTCAAATCCATTGTTAGATAGTTCCAACAACTTCTTCTCAACGACCTTAGCTCCTTCAATATTCAATATTCCCACAGTTGGATTTTCAATTCCATCGGCTTTTGCGACAATAATTCCATTTATTGCATTTAATATCATAGCCTTGATGCGATTCCCGTCCATAGTTCCAGTAGATGTAGCGATATACATTTCTTTCCCAGTTGCAGGAGTTATTATTTTTCCTACTGTAGAAACTCCAATGGGAAATGGATAGTGCATAGTTACTGCGGCGTCAATTTTTTTATCCTCAAATAATTTTTTTAATACCCTAGCAATCTCGTCATCTCCACATGCTTCATAAGATTCAAAGCCTTCCAAAGGTTCCCCAACAACTATAATATTAAATAGCTGAGATCTGGATTGCAAAATTGCATTATTAATATTATCTGTGCCTAATTCAGACCCGAAATTTGTGACCGCAATAGTTATTTTACTTTCGAAAACACCCTTTTCAATGGAGTCAGCTAAATTTAAAATGGAATCTGCTATTTTATTTTTATCCATAGCCTACTCCTTTTCGTCTAAAATTCCTTGGGCAACTTTTTTCATAACTTCTGCAATTATCCTTCTAACTTGTTCGTCTTCGTTTACAGATTCTAAAGCTACTTCACCGGTATTTCTTTCAACCACCATGGAGACTCCGTCGAATAAATTTGTCATCCTACCTAAAAATAAGCTTCCCTTTCCTACTAGCATTACTCTGTTTAAGTTGCCTTCAGTCAAATCTTCAATCATATGGCCGCAATAAGGTGCAGCGGATGGAATATGTCCTTGTGTAGGAGCCCAACCTGGTAAACCTTTTTCCAATACAAAATCCTTTAGGTCTTTTCTTTCAATTTCCCCTTGCATTACTGCTAGGGCAGCAATCATTTTGTAATTGGATTCTGGAACATCTCCTGCTCCAGCAGGTTTTGTAATATCTGGATTTTGCAACTCAGGCGCAAATTTATCCACATCAGATATCTTAAGTCCGTTTTTGTTTAGTGGCTCTGATACTAAGGATGAAATTACAGCTTGGGGACTTGAGCCAGTTTTTACGGTATGACGACCAATTATATCTGTTCTCAATATTGGACTAACTCCGTCGTTCTTAGAAATTATGACACCAAATCCTGCAATCCCATCTTCTAATATTGGTAAGCCCTTCTTTATATGATCTCTTGCATTCATTCCCAATTTCGCAGTAGATCCTCCGGCCACTACCATTACATTCTCATATATGCCTGCTTGAACAAGGGCACTTGCCTGCATAATTGCATGCATGGGAGCTGCGCAAAAACTTCTGACATCGCTTCCCGTAGCGTTTTCAATCCCCGCTACCTCAGCAATGGCTTTTGCAAAGTTTCCTCCACCCCTTTGATTCATATCACCGCAAGCTTCTTCTGAACATTCAATGACATATTCAATCTCATCTTTTGAAATACTTGAATGTTTTAGAGTCTCAATAGCTGCCAAAACTCCACTGGCTTTTGAGACGATGTTTTCAAATACCGTATGGGCATTTAAATTTACATCCGTATCATGGGCTTGACGTACATACCCCATCAGCTTGTCTTCTATGTAAATTCCCATCGCTTTAGCATTTTTAATTAATTCATCTGCTTTAGAAATGTCACTGGATACTAATCTAGAAAATCTGGATTTCAATTCAGGAAATCTGGATTCTGCCGCTTCTTTAAATTTACTTACATATTCTTCGGACAACATAACTAAATCAAATTCATCACAATATTTCATAACAGCTATAAATTCTGATTCAGATACTATACTTCCATGTCTACCTTGAATTCGTCCATTTTTATAATCAATTTCACAATATGGAAGCTTATAGTCTCCAAGTTTTTCTGGTTTTTCATTGCCAATGTATATTTGATTTGGTAAATAATTAATAAAATCTTCAAAAGATCTTAAGTGATCTTTGCCATTTTTTAACAAGTCTGATTCAGGGTTTAAAATTCGTTCTGTGGTAAATGTACTCCCGGCATTTATTACCATGTCGGGAGCATTTACCAAAACAAACCCTGCAGATTTCATAACAGGAAAATTCATTTTCCCTCCTTTAATCTTCAAAAATAGTTTGTTCTGTAACTTCTGTTGATAAAGCTTCTAAGGCTTTTTCCACTAAATTATATCTTAATCTAAATTCTTCCTCTTTGGTCAAATTAGGATTGCCCAAAGGATATGGGATAGCCACCGCTGGTACGATACGATTCGCACCAACAGTCATTGATATTGGAGTAATAGTACATACATGTACTACAGGAATTCCACGAGATTCTATCTCTTTTACTATCGTTGCACCGCAACGTGTACAAGTACCTCAGGTGGAAGTTAGAATAACAGCATCCACTTTGTCTGCAATTAAATATTCAGCAATTTCTTTACCAAATTGTTTTGCACTCAATATTGCTGTTCCGTTTCCTACTGTTGAATACCAAAAATCGTGAAGTGAACCGATTTTTCCCTCCGCTACTAATTTCTTAACTGCATCAATAGGCAAAACTCTATCAGCATCTTCATTTGCATATACTGGGTCAAATCCTCCATGGGCTGTCTCAGCATTTTCTGGATTTAAATCTGCTATATCTTTTAAGTTATATCTACCGTATTTAGAGGCAGATGAAGATTCTATTTTGTCTGGATTTCCTTTGGGAACTATTCCCCCACTTGTTACCAATGCAATTCTGGCTTTACTCATGTCTTTTATCCTAGGTTGGGGTTCAACTCTATCGAACTTAGGCATGGGATATTCTGTTTCAAATTCTTCACCTTTTATCTTTTTAAGAAGCATATTGACAGCTCTTCTCGATCCAGATTCTTCAGTGAAATAGTTAATTCTTCTTCCTTGAGGGATGTAACCTTCTTCAGAAGGACTACCAATTTCCAATCCTTTGGCAAGTTTTTCTGCCAATGGAACCATAAGCTTTATTGCTTGTCGCATTCCAGCAGCGCTGTCCTTTGTCTCTACCATGTATATTTGTTTTACATACATATCAACGCCAGGATTTTCTATATACATTCCAGTTAGTACAGGAATATTTAATTCTTCATTTACTGCTTTTGCAATTGCGCCACATGCGACACCGTATCTTCCTGCATTAAATGCAGGTCCAGCAAAGAAGAAATCTGGATTATAGTTTTTAATCATATTGATGATTTCCTTCTTAGCTTGTTCAGTATTTTCGTTGAAATAAGTATCGCCACAAACCACAGTTGCAACTATTTCAAATTCTTCACTAAATTTGGAATTAAATTGTGCAGATAAAGGTGGCAGCTCTTCTGTTACAAAAGGCTCTATATCAGCCTTTTCTTCTCCACCAATTCCAGCGAAAAACTGATTTACATAATGAACAACTTTAAATTTTGTCATTTAGTACCTCTTGGTTTTACAAATATTTGCAATATTCTTCCCTAATTTCTTTCATTTCTTCAACTATTTCATCCACATCTAAAACCATTTCCATCATTCCCACTTGTTCGTCATAAACATCCGGGTTGAAAAGTTCTTTCATTTCATCTTCTACAACGTGATAACATAAAAGTCCCAGTTCTACTCCAGCCAATGAGCCAGCAAATGTAGGATCTCCTGCCATAACTGTTTCTGCTGCAAGACCTGCAGCCTCGGCTTCTGCTCCACCTAAAATCACAACTAAATTTTCAGCTCCGTGTTCATCCGCGAAGTCTTTAATTCTTTGTTGATTCTCTAGGTCCATAGCGCCGGCGCTAGTTCAGACAAAACATTCTGTAGCTGAAAAAATTACATCTGTGTTGTCTACAGTTTCAACACAAGCTTGAATAGCTGGTCCAGGAACACCATCACGGTCTCCAATGATTACTATTTTTTTGTTTTCTAAAATATTCATAACGTCTCCTTAATATGATTTCGCTGACATGCGAGTAAATCCAGTTTCGTTTGTAGCACCTGTGATTGCTTGAAGCTCAACTTCAATACTTCCATCTTCACGAAGTGAATTTTCATTTCCGCCAGCAATAATATTTACATATTCTACATCACCAATAATTTTATCCAATTTAGGTAATATTATTACTTCATTGGCATTTCCTGCAGTTACACATGCATCCGCAGATTCATCAGCATCCGCCAGAGATTGGCTCATACCATCTTGTCCTGCATATTCATCGGTGATTATTACTGTTTTAATACCTTTAGCTTCAATCTTTTTACAGTTCATTATTAAATCAGTATCCGGATTTCCAAAACCCTCTTGGGATATAATTACTGCATCGGCACCTATAAATTCTACTAGTTTTGCGGTAAAATCAGATGACCTTTGCTTATCCATTAAAAATACATTTTCATTGGTTACTATAACTCCCAAAAAGTTTATGGTCTTTCCATGTTCTTCATACAAAGAACTGATAACTTGATTGTTTAAATGCACATATGTTGGGTTTTTGTCGCATGCAGATACACAATTGCCTGATACTATTGCTCCATCCATTATTTCTGTTGGATAAAGAAAAGTAGGAATTATTTTCTTCGCATCTACTCCATATACATATGTATCGTGTAATAGTCCTTGGGTTTGTAACATGTAAACGTATAAAACCTTGGGCAGATTTGGAAATTCATTAACTTGCTCTAATAGTGGTTTTGTTTCAAATACATTTACAACTTCTGGTTCAATATCTTTTGCCAAACTTCCAATATAGCTTGTGACCTTAAGTCCTATCATTCTCACTGCTTGTTCGTGCTGATGTTGCTTAACACCTTCTTTAGGATTTGTTATAACTACTAAACCCAAAAGCTCTGAAAAAGGAGTGTATTTAGCACCTTCTCCGGTCATATCTATAATTCCTTCTTGAAATCCTACGATTTTACCGGTCGTAATAACTGCCATATCCTTTAAGCAAATTGTTTTACCTGTTCCTACTGTATTAACTTTGCCAAGTATACCAGGAAAGAATTCTCCGCCTTCGACTTTGTATCTTGGTTCCAGTACATCTTTTACTGGAGTGATTCTGACACTTTCTCCTGGACGGACAATATCAAAATCGATATCTTCAAGATATTCGTCATCTTCGAATCCTGATTCCTTTACTAAGTCTGATTTATTAAGATATAGTATCCCATTTTCAATTCTAGAGACATCCTCAAAGATTATATCTTTAATATAAATCTCACCTAATTCAAGACGCATAGGTCCTCCTCAATTAACATATTTTTGGATCATAGCTTCTATATTTTCTATAGTAGCCTCATCTGCGTTTATGATGTCTATTTTCTCACCATCTTTAAACATTAGCATCGTAGGTAGACCCAATACTCCTACTTTTATAGCAGATCTTCTAGCTTTTGTAATATCCAATGAGCAAAATTTAATTTTATCTCCATACTTTTCAGCCAGCTCGTGTATGCCTGGCATCAAAGCCTTACATGGCTCACAAGCTTCAGACCAAAAGTCTACGAAGACATATCCTTTTGACTCAAATATTTCACTATCAAAATTCGACTTATCTAACTCGATCACTATACATACCTCCTAACCCTTTATATTTTTCATTTCTTTTTCTATATAGACAGCGGCAATTGCACCATCGCTTGCTGCTGTTACTACTTGTCTTAGTGGAGTATTTCTAATATCTCCAACTGCATATACCATAGGTATATCGGTTTGCATCAATTCATTCGTTACGATATATCCATCTTCGTCTAATTTTACCTTGCCTTCAAACATCTTAGAAGTAGGGTCATTACCTACAAATATAAAAACTCCCATTAAACCATCATCTTCATCAGCAAAATATTCGTATTCTTCCTTAGTAATATTATCTATAAGCACAAGGGATTGTACTAGCCCCTCTCCCTTAATTTCTTTTATTGAGGTACTATATTTAAATTCCAAATTATCTACAGCATCTGCCTCTTCCTTTACTATAGCGTCACATCTTAACACATCTCTTCTTACTAAGACAGTGACTTTTCTAGCAAATTTAGAAAGATAAATAGCTTCTTCTATTGCAGAATTTCCACCACCTACTACAAACACTTCGAAGTCTGTGAAGAAATCGGCATCGCAAGTTGCACAATAAGATACTCCTTTGCTAGTAAATTCTGCTTCTCCAGGGACATTTAATTTCCTTGGACTTGCACCTGTTGCAATAATTACTCCCTTAGTTTCAAGGATTTCACCATTAGATAAAAAAATCTTTTTCGGATGTCCAGAAAAATCTACATCTTTAGCTGTCGCATTTACTATTTCACATCCAAATTTCTCTGCCTGTTTTTTCATCCTCTCAGTTAAAGAGCTTCCACTTTCTTCACCATCTAGCAAACTTCCAGGATAATTTTCAATGGAATCTGTAATTCCTATTTGGCCTCCGATGGCTGTACTCTCTAGGATTGCTGTTTTCAATCTAGCCCTGCCAGCATATAGTCCAGCAGACAAACCACCTGGCCCTGCTCCAATAATTACCAAATCATACATAAAATTCCTCCTATAATATTTGATCTAAAGTTTCTTTTATTAAAGTATAATCGATAAATTCTAAATCTTCTCTTATTGAATCTGAAAGTATTTTAGTTCTTTCAGTTTTAATTATGCGCTCTACTTTTTGAATAGCATCTTCAATAATATAAACTGACTCCAAATCTAAATTGGATATTTTTTCAACACAAATGCTCCTAAAAATTGTACTTGTAGGAGTAATATTTCCATATAGTGGATGAGTAATTAATTTATAATTATTATGTATTTGATTTCTAGCTCTGTAAAGCACATCTAAAAATCCTTCTTCATTGTAATCCACATTATAATTTTTAAATCCAATAAATTTTGGATTATTAGTTATAATTTCTTTGTTTTTCATATTAAAATCTCCTAAACAAAAAAGACAACAAGGAAAGACATCCGCCTTCTCCCTGTTGTCTATAAACTTCAGAGTTTCATCAATTGTAAGTCTTTTCACCTGAGAATTTCATATAGAATCGGCTACCTATACTTGTCCCTTCGGTTTTCTTATAAAAGAAATCTCATTACAATATCATTTGAACAAATTATTTTATTCACTATTATATAATACAATTAGATTAGGAATAAATCAAGTCATTTAATTGAAAAAATATATATTTAACTTTTGAAATTGACTAATTAATTGCATTTTAAATTATTTTATTAAATATTGAAATATCGAAAATATAACAATTTCACAGTGTTTCATTCAATTGCTTAATTCATAAAATGAAAAAATTAATTCAAAATAGTTAAACTTTAAATTTCAATATACTGTCCAAAAATAAACAACTAATCCAAAGGGACCAGGTAAATTTACCCTGGTCCCTTTTTATGACATCCTACTTCAATTATTTCATTGTATCTTTGATTACTCTTTTTATATTTTTCCATGCAAGTTTTTCTATTTGTTCTTCCGACCATCCTTCTTTTGATAGTCTTTCAAAAAGATTTGGCATTTTATCAGCGCTATCTATTTCTAAATTGCCACCGATGCCGTCGAAGTCTGAACCTATAGCAACCACATCTTCTCCACCAATGTTTTTAATATGATTTAAATGATCTACCATTAAATCTATTGTAGAATCTTTGTTTGTAATATCTTTGTTTAAAAACTCTGGGCCAAAATTAAGTCCAATTGCACCACCTGAATCTGCTATAATCTTTATCATATCATCTTTAAGGTTTCTTTGGTGAGGTGACAAGATTCTTGCATTTGAATGACTAGCTACGAATGGTTTCTTAGAAGCTTTTGCTACGTCATAGAATCCACCATCTGATAAATGAGATACATCTATTATCATTCCCAAATCATTCATTTTTTCTACTACCTCAAATCCAAAAGGTTTTAAACCTTTTGCCATAATTTCCTTATCTGTTGAATTGGGAAATCCTATACAGTTTTCAAAATTCCAAAGCAAACTTATAAGTCTAATTCCTTTTTCATAATATAAATCTAATTTGCTCAGATCGTCATTTAAACTTTTACCATCTTCAATAGTCAAAAATGCAGAAATCTTTCCCTCAGATTCATTTTTCTCCAAATCTTTTATATTATATGCAACTTCAATGATGTCATTATATTTAGTCACTTGTTCATGAAAATGTGCCAACAGTTCATCGATATATGCGTCATCTGAAATAGGTTCTCTTCCTAGCATCTTATAAATTTTATCATTTAATAAGAAGATGGCAAAAAATTGTGCAATGCAATTTCCTGCTTTTAGTCTCTTGAAGTCTACACTTGCTATGTCATTTATATACAAAGGATTTTCGCCCTTTGCTATAGATGTTCTCATAAGAGTGTCTACGTGCATATCTATATATTTCATATCATCACCTACTTATTTTTTATCTTATGATCTACATATCCATATAATATTGTTCCAGCTATTACTATGGCCAGAGCAAATGTACTAACCCCTGGAATTTGTCTCACAATAAAATACAAAATTACTGCTGGAATAGAATATTTCAAAGCTAGTTTAGGATTGTTTTTAAATCTCATAACTATCGAACCACCATACAAAGCTGGTATCAAATATCTAAACGATCCTAATACAGCAGGTGGAAAAATTTCAAGTAACTTTTGTCCTAGCATAATTATAGTTATTAATATTGCAAGATTTACAAATACTGAGATTCCTATTGCTACAATAGTTGCGATATTTCCTTTAGGAGTTTGTACTTCTGTATCAAGGGCACTTTGTACTGACAAAGCCACAGGCGCTCTCATATTAGATACGTTTCCTGAAAAATATGACATATATGTTCCAGCGCTCCCTAATATCGGGAAGTAACTCATAGGTTCTGTTAACCACATTCCGATACCGAATGATGAAATCGCAATTATTACCGATGAATAAGATGCAAAGTCAGCTCTCCACCCCTTAATAAGGTACATATATCCTATAGGTAGAAAGGAAAGAAATAACGCAAAAATCATACTAAATCTGCCCCATCTATGTATACCCGGTAAAAAGTTTTCTTGATAGTCTTTTTCCATATCAATTTTTTTATTATCCATCTTTATGCCCCCAATCCTAAAACTTGTGTGAAGAAAATACTAGATGCTAATCCTGCAATAAGTCCTATTGCCAAAAGCCATTCATAAAGCCACTTCTTTCCTGTCTTATCAGCAATCATAGAAACAGCTAGACACACTGCGCCTGATACAATAATTACTAATAATTCAACTATACCTTTACGAGCATTATCCACTGCGAAATATGTCATCAGTGCTACAGAAGCTATCAATCCAACTATTTTTGTAAATGAATTGACTTGATCTTTTCCTTTTTCAAGAGCTTTTTCCATTGGTTTTAATGTTATAAAGCAGTTAATAAAATATGGAGCAGAACCTAATATCATCGCAAATAATGCCAATACGAATATTGCTGCAGTCATTTCTGCACTTCCCAATTCTACTCCAATGGTTTCTGCTGCTATACCTGCAAGCATAATTTCGTAGTTTGCAGATCCTATTACTCCAATTCTCATAAAAGTAGCCGCTGGACCCATCAATGCCATCAATGAAATTGCTGCAATCATTACAGAAAATGCTGGCCCAATTATTGAGAAAATTCCTGTTCTCATTGATAACTTTACTTCTTCTGATGTTAACACTTCGTGCTTCTTGTTAAAATCTAATGCTTTTTTCATGAATACTGTGGCCTGTACAAGTACAAAACTAATTAAAATTGCAGCAAAGACCCACACAATACCATTTACTTGTTTTATTGTATCCATATATACCATCCCCAAATTTATATTTGTAAATAATTTAGTTGGTGAAATTGTTTACTATATAAAAGAATTACCTACTAACTAATTTACATAAGAATATTGTATCATTTAATTGCGCATGGTCAATAAGATAAGAAAATTAAATTTATTAATTAATCGTTTATATATATTTTATAATGGGAAAACAGCTTAAACTTCAATCTCTTATGAAATTTATTAGTTCCATCTTATATGTTATAATTAACACAGATAAATAATTTTTAATTTAAAAAGGTGAAACTATGAGTAATAGATACAGAAAAATCCCACAGGTAAATGATATATTAATATATTTTGATAAAAAAAATTATGACTTGCCTAGAGAGTACATAAAAGAAGTTTCTAACTATGTAATTACAAGTTACAGAGAGAAATTAAAAACAAATCCAAACTTCGAATTTGAATCAGAGGATATATATTTACAAATTGAAAAGATGTTAAATTCAAAAAGTATATATTCCCTTGAGCAAACCATAAACGCCACAGGCGTAGTTTTACATACGAATCTGGGCAGGGCTCCCCTTTCTAAAAGAGCTATCGATAGAATTGTGGTGATATCATCTAGCTACTCTAATTTAGAATACAATTTGGATACTGGAAAACGTGGCAGCAGATATGAACATGTAATTGACTTAGTAAAAAAACTGACAGGTGCAGAGGATGCATTAATTGTAAATAATAACGCTGCTGCAGTATTTCTTATGCTAAATACTCTTTCCAAGGGAAAAGAGACTATAATTAGTCGAGGTGAACTTGTGGAAATTGGAGATTCTTTTAGAATTTCTGAAATCATGGAAAATTCTGGAGCTATTTTAGTTGAAGTAGGCGCTACAAATAGAACTCATCTATATGATTACGAAAATAAAATTAACGATGAAACAAAAGTACTGATGAAAGTTCATACATCTAATTATAAAATAATGGGCTTTCACGAGGACGTTTCAGCTTCTGAACTTTCCGATTTGATTTCTGGTAAAGATATTCACATTATCGAAGACCTAGGAAGTGGAAGTCTAATAGATTTAAGCAGATATGGTTTGAGCTATGAAAGAACTGTAAGGGATTGCATAAACGACGGGATAGATTTAGTGAGTTTCTCTTGTGACAAGCTTTTGGGAGGACCTCAAGGTGGGATTATTTGTGGAAATAAAGAATTAATTCAACAAATCAAAAATAATCAACTCCTTCGTGCTTTTAGGGTTTGTAAATTAACTCTATGTGCTTTGGAGGCTACTCTTATAGAATACTTAGATGAGAAAAAAGTTATGGAAGAAATCCCAACTTTAAAAATGATTAGCATGAACCTCGAAGAGATTGACGCAAAAGCTATAAATTTTTCAAATAAATTAAAAAATTCAATAAAAAATATAGAATTTGAAATAATAGATTCTGACAGTCTAGTTGGAGGCGGTGCTTATCCAACTGAAGTTTTAAAATCTAGAGCAATTGCTATTAATCCTAAGACCAATGCAGATGAGTTGGAAGAATTTTTGCGTTTATCCAAATACCACATAATTTCAAATGTGGAGAATGAACGAATTCTATTGGATGTGAGAACGATACTTGAAGACGAATTTGAAAAGATAATTGAAATTTTAAAGGAATATTACGAGAATTGATATGAGATATATTATTTTAGGCACAGCAGGTCACATAGACCACGGAAAAACTTCATTGATAAGATCACTTACCGGCAGAGAAACTGATAATCTAGAAGAAGAAAAAAAGAGAGGCATTTCAATAAATCTTGGCTTTACTTATTTCGATTTACCTTCTGGGAACCGAGTAGGAATAATTGACGTTCCTGGACATGAAAGATTTATAAAGAATATGATGAGTGGTGCAGTGGGAATCGATATAGTTTTAATGGTTATCGCTGCAGATGACGGCGTAATGCCCCAAACTTTGGAACATGCAGAAATTTTGACGTATATGGGAATAAAAGATTCGATAATTGTAATTACGAAATGTGATTTGGTTGAGGATGAATTTTTAGAATTGGTAGAATACGATATTAAAACTTCTCTCCAAAATACCATTTTAAAAGACTCCCCCATTGTAAAAGTGGATTCCTTAAGCATGAAAGGTTTTGACGAATTAATCAATCTCATAGATGAAAAAACTAAAAAATTGGAAACGATGGAAATTAAAGAAATGCCCACGAGGATGAATGTGGACAGATCTTTTTCTCTTACTGGAATTGGAACTGTAATAACTGGAACCCTTATAGAAGGAGAAATTGAGGTTGGAAAAAATTACCAACTCTATCCATCTTTAAAAGAAGTCAAAATACGAAGTATAGAAGTTCACGAAAAGTCTGTAAATAAAGCCACTAAAGGCCAAAGAACAGCTCTTAATATTTCCAACTTAAGCAAAAATGAAATCCAAAGAGGAAGCATAATAGCAAGTCATAATTCTCTTTTGGAATCAAATATAATCGACGCAAAAATATCCCTTTCGTCCCATGCTGATATTATCTTAGAGCATTGGAGTCGCGTAAGAATTTTTCATGGAACTACAGAAGTTTTGGCAAGAATAGTGCCACTGGATATGAAAAAAATAAAAAATGGCGATCAAGCCCTAGTACAGTTAAGACTGGAAGAACCAATATATTGTAAAATTAATGACAAATTTGTAATTAGAAGCTACTCCCCTGTTAATACAATTGGCGGTGGAGTAGTTATTGAAACTGTTTCTAAAAAACACAACCGAAAGGATGAAGACTATATAAAAAAATTAGAAGCAAAAGAAAATTTCGAATTAAAAGATGTTATCTATGATTTTATAAGCCGTGTGGATTTCGGTACTACCTTTGAAGAAATATTTTCTTATACTGGAAGGCTAAAAGCTGAAATCGACAAAAATTTAGAAAACTTAATGAATGAAAATAAATTGCTACTGATAAATAACTTTTACTTCACCGATTCTATAATAGAGAACTTAAAAGCTAAGACCAAAAGCATTTTAGAAAAATTTCACGCCGAAAATCCCTTGGAGTCTGGAATGCCCAAAGAGGAATTAAGAGATAGAATTGCTAAAAAAACTAATCCAAAAGTTTTTAATTCTTTGCTAAATTCAGATAGTTTTTTGGATTTAATAGAAAACTCTCCAAATTATATCTCGCTCAAGGATTTTAAAATTAACCTCAGCGATAAAAATACTAAAATAGCTGAAGATATAATCAGAAAAATAAAAGAAGCAGAGCCTTCACTATTAAAAGATTCAGACTTTTCAAACACAAAACTAGAAAAGGAAACACTAACATTTTTACTAAAAGACAAGTTAATTAGACTGGACGGATTCTTAATCACCACAGAAAATTATGAAAAAATAAAAAATAATCTCATTGAATATCTGGAAAATAATAATGAAATTACCATTGCCGAATTTCGCGACATGAACAATCTCAATAGGAAAATGTCCCTTGCCCTTTTAGAAGATTTTGATTTAAAAAAGATTACCAAAAGATATGAAGAAAAAAGAATACTGTATTAGCTTTTGCTAGTACAGTATTTTTATTGGCGAGAGCGAGTAGGAATCGAACCTACCCAAGAAGTACACTTCTCACAACGGTTTTGAAGACCGCAGAGCACACCAGACACTCATTCGCTCCCAGATTATTCATGAAAATTATTCTATCATATATAGTCATGGAAATCAATTGACAGAGCCTAGTGCATTTTTAGAAATGTTTTAAGTTTAATTGTATTTATACTTTCATTTTCTATTAATCTGTTATAATAAACAATAGAATATAAATTTTAACGGAGAACAAAATGAACAATTTAGAGCTAGAAGTTTGCGGTGGATGCAATTCTAAAATCCCTGCTGGCTCCCTAGATGAAATTTTAAAAAATATACCAATTTTAAATAGACCAGACATCATGGTAGGATTTGACACTAAAGACGATGCAGCCGTCGTCAAGATAACTGACGATATCGCTATGGTCTTTACACTGGATTTTTTCCCTTCCATGGTAAAGGACCCCTATATTTTCGGTCAAATAGCAGCTGCCAATGCATTGAGCGATGTGTATTCCATGGGCGGCGAAGTAGTTTGTGCTCTGAATATAGTAGCATTTCCCGAAGAAGGAGATATCAAAGCTTTAGAAGATATTTTAAGAGGTGGTGCAGAAAAAGTTATTGAAGCAAAAGCCACATTGGTTGGAGGACATTCTATCCACGACCCAAAAGTGAAATACGGACTAAGTGTAACAGGAAAAGTCAATCCGAAAGACATTTGGCAAAACAATACTCCTAAGGAAGGAGATATCTTAATTTTGACAAAACCTTTAGGTGTAACTTTGATTACAAATGGCTATAATATAGGAATTTCAACTGAAGAAGAGTTTAATGGTGCAATAAAATCCATGATTACTTTAAATAAATATGCAAGAGATATCCTGTGTAAATACAAAGTAAATAGCGCCACAGACGTGACTGGCTTTGGATTTATGGGTCATCTTGGCGAGATGATAGATGGAAAATACACTGCAATTATCGATTCAAAATCTATACCGATACTTCCCGGCGCTAGGAATGCAGCAAAGGAATTTGTTTTGACCAAGGGTGCCCAAAGAAACAGAAAATTCATGGAAACAAAAGTAGAGTTCCAAATTGACGACTTTCCTCTTGAAGAGATTCTATACGACCCCCAAACTTCAGGTGGCTTACTAGTCAGCTTATCTGAAGAAGATGGACTAAAAGCTATTGTAGATTTGAAATCCAATGGGATTGATGCCCATATCCTAGGAAAAATTCACAAGAGATTCGACAAAGACGTTATAGTTATATAGGAGACTAATATGAAAAAAATAGATGCACTGGGAATAGAATGTCCCATGCCCGTAATAATGGCAAAACGCGCAATCAACGAAGGTGAAGAAAACTTTCTTGTACTAGTTGACAACGAAGTAGCTACAGAAAATTTATCAAAATTAGCTACTCAAACTGGATATGAAGTTAAAATCCAAAAATATGCTTCAGACAATTACGAAGTAGAATTTACTAAATCTAAAATTATAAATACACCCAAAACTGAAGAAACTTATGTAGTTGTCTTTGATTCTAATAAAATGGGCGAAGGCGATGAAAACTTTGGAAGAAAGTTAATTGAAGGATTTCTAGTTGCATTAACTGAACAAGATATTCTTCCTAAATACGTACTTCTTTATAACAAGGGTATTGAACTGTCTACTATTAACGAAAACTCCGTAGAAGATTTGAAGAAACTATCTGACAATGGGGTAGAAATTTTATCTTGTGGCTTGTGTTTAGATTTTTACAAACTTAAAGAAAATTTGCAAGTCGGAGAGATTACAAATATGTACAGAATTTGCGAGTTGATGACGAAATACAAAGTGGTAAGACCTTGAAGAATTATGTAATTTATACTTTTTCCTCCTCGTCCCAAGCTATGGCGTCAGAAATACTTATGGAAAGATCTAATATTAAATCTCGCCTAGTTCCCCTCTTGCCAGAAATAGATGCAGGATGCGGACTAGCTTTGAGACTAGATATCAAATTTTCAAAAACCGTTGAAGAAATATTTGAAGAAAATAAATTTCAATACGAAAATAGATACATTGTCGAATACAATAATAAAAGCAGGAAACCGGTGATAAAGCCCTATGATTTATCTAGATAATGCAGCAACCACAATCCAAAAACCTAAACAAGTAGCAGATGCCATATATGATGCAATTATTTCTGAACAATACGGTAATCCATCTAGAGGCGCTTACCCCCAAAGTTTAAATTCCCTTCGAAAAATGTACGAAGTTAGAGAAACTATTGCAAATTTTTTTGGGTTCGATGAACCATTAAAAGTAATTTTAACGCCCAATATTACATTTGGCATAAATTTCGTTATCCAAAGCTTGTTTTCTAAAAACGATCACATAATTACTAGTGTAACTGAACACAATTCAGTATTAAGACCACTGTATAATTTGGAAAAAAATGGTGGAGAATTAAGCTTTCTAGAAATGGATGAAGATTTTAATATCAAAGTTAAAGATTTAGAAAAATATTTAAAACCCAACACAAAAGCTATCGTCGTTACAGCCGCTTCAAATGTATCAGGAAAATTTACTGATTTAAAAACTATCAATAGATTCACTTTAAATCATGGACTAAAACTCATAGTAGATGGAGCACAGATAGCAGGTGCCATTCCCTTCACCCTTGAAGATTATGACGAAATAATCTTTGCATTTACAGGTCATAAAAGCCTCCACGGCCCCCAAGGGACTGGAGGATTTATTGTAAAGGGTGACTTTAAATTTGATCAAGTTTTTTCAGGTGGATCAGGTTTCGACACCTTCTCAAAAGAACAGCCGAAACAATTGCCAGAATTATTTGAACCAGGAACTGCTAATATTCATTCCTTTTTGGGATTAAAAGCTGGAATAGAAACAATTAATTCCCAAGAAGTTTTTAAACATTTAGACCATCTCACCAGAATGCTTCATGATGGAATTAGTAAAATAGATAATGTCAAACTTTACACGAAGCTTGAAGAAATTAACGCTCCAATAGTTTCATTTAATATCCACGGTGCAAACTCCCAAGAAATCAGCGATATTCTTTGGGAAGAATATAATATTTGTTCACGAAGTGCCAATCACTGCGCACCATTATTTCATAAAGCTATGAAAACTGAAAGACGAGGTATTGTACGATTAAGCCTATCCTCATACAATACAGAATCAGAAATCTTAGAAACTATTAAAGCAGTGGAAGAAATTGCTAAAAGTTATTTATAAAAAAACACTGACTCTCAAAATTTTTGAGAGTCAGTGTCATTTTTTATAATTTTCTAACCATATGATTGATATTATATGATTTTATATTAGATTTTTTATCTATGCTTCTAACTATTAATGCTCCTAAAGTTAATGCTACTAATCCTACTAATAGGGACATCAATTCATAATTAGCTATTTGAGCATTTTGGAAATATGAATGGGAAACTCCAAAACCTATTATCATAAATAATAGAGGGAGTCCATATAATAGCAACATGTATTTTAATACTTGGCCACCATCTGCTTTTATTTCCACATATTCTCCAGGTTTAACTCCTAAGGAATCTATAACATCTATTTTCATAGGTTCTTGTTCACAGCTAGCTGCACATGATGCACAATTGGTTCCACAAGCCGAAACCTTTCTAACTTCTAAGCTGGCCATTCCATCGTTAGTTGATACAACTCTTCCAACTTGTTCCATTAATTCTCCTCTCTAATCACCTTTATGTGAGTTTCTAGCAATTGTTCGTCATCTAGCTCAATTGGTGCTCCGGTTAAAAGATCCGTTGCAGATTGAGTTTTTGGAAATGCAATTACATTTCTGATATTATTTGTACCCACAAATAACATCACCAATCTATCTAGACCATAAGCGATCCCGCCATGTGGTGGTACACCATATTTAAATGAGTCTAATAAAAATCCAAATTTATCTACTTGGGATTTTTCGTCAATACCTAAAGCATTAAACATTCTCCTTTGAAGATCGCTGTTGGATATTCTTATACTTCCACCGCCCATTTCATCGCCATTCATTACGATGTCGTATGCTTTTGCTTTTACTTTTTCGGGTTCTGTTTCTAGTAATTCCAAATCCTCATCCCTTGGTGATGTGAATGGATGATGCTTTGCAACGTAACGATTTTCTTCTTCATCGTATTCAAACAATGGAAAATCTGTAACCCATAAAATGTCATATTCATCATCTTTTCTCAAACCAAATTTGTCTGCAATATGATTTCTCAGATTTCCTAAAGCGTCAAATACAACTTCGTTTTTATCAGCCACTAATAAAAGTAAGTCCCCTACTTTTCCTTTAGATTTTTCAAGTATCTTTTCAATTTCAGTATCTTCTAAAAATTTTGCTACTGGAGAGTTTACACCTTCATCAGTAATCTTCATCCAAGCTAGTCCCTTTGCTCCATAAGTTTTAGCGAAGTTCTCTAACTTATCTATATCTTTTCTACTAAATTCATCTGCTTTTCCGTCAATATTAATTAATCTTACTGATCCGCCATTATCTATTGCACCGCTGAATACCTTGAATCCAGAATTTTGTAAGATTTCACTAACATCAATTAGCTCATAGCCAAATCTCGTGTCAGGTTTATCAATGCCGTATCTTTCCATAGCTTCGTCGTATGATAGTCTTTTTAGCGGCAATTCAATATCAACATTTAAAATTTCTTTAAATAATCTTTGAATAAGACCTTCGTTCATAGATAACACGTCTTCAACATCTACAAAAGACATTTCGATATCTACTTGAGTAAATTCCGGTTGGCGATTAGCTCTTAAGTCCTCATCTCTAAAGCATTTGGCAATTTGAAAATATCTATCCAAACCTGAGACCATCAGCATTTGTTTGAATAACTGAGGTGATTGGGGAAGGGAATAAAATTTCCCAGGATTAACTCTACTTGGTACCAAATAATCCCTAGCACCTTCAGGAGTTGGCTTTCCTAAAATTGGCGTTTCCACTTCTATAAAGCGATTTTCTGAAAGATAGTCTCTGAATACTTTATATATTTTAGCTCTTGTAATCAAATTTTGTTGCATAGATGGCTTTCTTAAGTCCAGAGTTCTGTATTGAAGTCTCATGTTTTCACTGACATTATCGCCGTCTTTTACATAAATTGGAGGAACATCTGACTTGTCTAAAACTTTCAACTCTTTTCCTTCAATTTCAATTTTACCTGTTGGAATATCTTCGTTTATTGCCGATCTTGCACGGACTATTCCTTTAATTGCTATTACATCTTCTGATCGTAAATGTTTAGCTTTATCAAAAGTTTCCTTGTCATTTTCCTGATCAAAAACCACTTGAGAAATTCCACTCACATCTCTAATATCCACAAATACTATGGATCCAAAGCTTCTTTCTCCTTGTACCCATCCCATTAGTATTACTTCTTCGCCAATGTTTTCTTCTCTTAGCTCACCTGCATAATGCGTTCTTCGCAAATGCCCCATTTTATCAGCCATAATTTCCTCCTAAAAATAAATAAAAAAAATCGTCCACAATAAAGGGACGAGTATAACTCGCGGTACCACCCTAATTAGGTAAACCTCACTTAATAGACCTTACGCGGTTCAGTTCGTTTAAGCTCCAAGATGTCTTCGAATAACTCCGCCACAGATTTTCACCACCCATCTGCTCTCTTAAGACGAAAAATAAACTACTCCTTCTTTTCAATGCTATTGTTATTTAATCATACCGCAATCGTTTTGTCAATGTTAACCATCGCAAAATTAATTAATGGGAATTACAAATTCAAAAATCGTGCCTGTAACCATATCACTTTTGACATTTATTGTAATATTATGGCGGAGAGCTATTTCTTTTGCTATTGCTAGTCCTAAGCCAAATCCTTTTTCTTCAGTGCCTCTAATTCGATAGAAGGACACAAACATATTTTCTATTTCTGATTCTTCAATTAGATTTCCTCGGTTTATTATTTGAACTATTGCATGAGAATTTTTTTGATATTCTCTTATGCTGACTTTTTCTCCCTCATAAGAAAATTTAATTGCATTATTAATCACGGTAATAAACATTTGGCGCAATCTGGTGTAATCACCATTAATCATCAAATAAGAGTCCTTTATATCTAGTTCCAATTTCACATTTTTTTCTTCGCCGATTATTCTTTGACTCCTTGATGCATCTTCTAATATGGAAACCAAATCTTCCTGTGAAAAATTCATGGGAAAGTTTAAATTTTTAATGGAATTTAGTTCCATCAATTCCCCCACTAATCTTTCCAAGACTCCAACTTCTTTATATAAAATATTATGATAATCTGAAATCTCATCATCTTTGATAACCCCTTCTACCAAAGCTTCCAAGGATCCCTTCATAACTGTAACGGGAGTTTTTAGTTCATGGGAAATATTAGACATGAAATCATTACGCATGATATCTAAGTTTTCATTCTCAATTCTACTTTTCTCTAATCGAATAGAAAGTTCATCTATATTCTTTGCCAAATCGCCAATTTCGTCATCTTGAACTATATCTGTCTTAACATTATAGTCTCCTTGAATTAAATCTTTGGCTATTTTATCCAATCTTTTCAAAGGTCTAATAAATTTATTCGCAAATACAACGGCTAATATAGATGCCAGTGCAATTCCCAGTATCGCAGAAATCGATAAAATATAATTTGCCGATGTCATAAAATTATCCATGGTAGATATGCTTTCATGAATTAATATTGCACCAATTATATTTCCACTATTGTCTGTCATAGGTGCTGCTGCAGAGATAAAATCACTTCCAAAAATATCACTGAAACTTTCTGTCGTTACAGTTTCTCCCATTAATGCTCTATCTATTACTAATTTTTCATCTAGCGATAAGTTTTCGTATAGAATGACATTTCTATAGTTTCCTCGTTGAAATACATTGTCGTCTTTATTTATTATCCAAATATTGCTATCCAATACTTCATTCATCCAATCGATATATCTTGAAGAATAATGCATACCTCTCATATGACCTTGATTCATGCCTCTACCCATCATGTAAGAAGTGGTATCTTCATTTCCAAGAAATAAATCAGAATTTTCAGAAATTGCCTTGGAAATATTTTCTAATCGCTCAGAAAGATTTATTTTATATGAGTTTACATAGTTTCTCTGTCCCAAATAAATAAATATTCCTCCTGCTAGAATAGAATTGAGTAGCATTATAAGAATAAAATAAAGGATTAGCTTTTTAGTTATTTTACTTTTCATTTAGTCACCTTTTTCAAATTTATACCCGACACCTCTGATGGTTTTTATTGTCCAATTGGAATCTTTGAATTTAGACAATTTAGCTCGAAGTCTTTTTATATGGGTATCTACGGTTCTAGAGTCTCCGTAATAATCATATCCCCAAAGACTATCCAATAGATTTTCTCTTGTGAAAACTTTATTTTCATTAGATGCCAAGGTCCACAGTAATTCAAATTCTTTTTTTGTAAGCAAAATATCTTCTCCAGAAACTTCGCTAGTATAACTATCTAAATCCAATTTTAAATTTCCATATTCCAAAATATTCCCTTTATCAGTTTTATCTATTCTTCTTAATATTGCCCTGATTCTAGCCATTACTTCTGCAACTGAAAAGGGTTTAACTATATAATCATCGGCACCCAAATCTAAACCCATGATTTTTTCGTAATCTTCTCCTTTTGCAGTTATCATAATTATAGGAACCATGGATTCTTTTCTGATACGCTTACATAGTTGATAGCCATCTAATTTTGGCATCATTACATCAAGTAAAATCACATCGTATTCATTTTTTAAATACATTTCCCATGCTTCTTCTCCATCATGAGCAACATCCACAAACAAGTCTTCTTTTATTGCAAATCTTTTTAATATTTCTGTAATTTGTATATTGTCATCAACTATTAGTATTCGACCCATATTCATTCCTCCAAATTTGCCATATCTCATTAGATATTATAATTTATTAATATGTCTTTTACGTGAAGTACTTAGTTTAAAAAATCCGACATCTTCATTAAAATATCGGATTTGTGTTTATATATTTTTAAAATGCCCTGCCTTCTAAGACTTTCAAAATTTCTTCGCGCTTTTTATCATCAAATTTTTCGCATATCTTCTCCAAAAGAATTTTTCCTCCAGAATCCATTCCTTGGCAGCCAGCTAACAATAATAAATCACCTTTATCTACTTTAGGCAAAATATTATAAATGGCATCATCTAGTCTCTCATTATGCTCTACTTCTATGTTGCTTTCATCCATCGTATTATGAAAAATTTCCTTTTCCTCTGGAAGTACTTCATCTTTCCAAGTAACGGATTCGACACTGGATGTGCTGTAAATTTTTTCTACTTTCAATCTTTTCAACCACTTACAGGTTTCTTCTGCGCTTTCTCTATTTAGGTTGACACCTCTATTGCCCCTTATGGCATAGAGCATGTGAAGATTGTTGTAGTTCATCTTTTCTATAGTTTCCAAAGTGACTGCAATATTTCTAGCATTTGCATAATGATCGTCTATTACAGTGAAGTCATCTTCGTAAATGACTTGAAATCTTCTTTCTACTCCCTTAAACTTTTTCAAAGCAATTTGAATAGTTTCCTTGGGGATTCCTCTGACTAGAGAAATTATAATGGCTACTACTGAGTTCATAACTCCTGAATATCCTGCAACTCCCAATTCAATATCGAAAGCATCTTTAGATATTTTCAATTCATCTATATCTTTATTAACTACAAATTTAAACTTTGCATATCCTGTACTTAAATCTAAATTCTCAATTCCAAAATTTTCTTCCATATTTTCTATGGAATAGCTTAAAACTTTAGCTTTAGTGAAATCCTTTAAAACTTTGATTTTTTCTTCATCAAAATTCAAAATAGCTACAGATTCTTCAGATGCATTTTTTATGAGATTGGACTTTATTTCATAATAATTTTCAAAACTTCCATGTTGATCTATATGTTCTCGAGACAAATTGTTAAATGTAACTATATCATAATTCATATTCCTAACCCTATCCATTTCTTGGGCATGGGAAGAAACTTCCATTATTAAATCCGTTACGTCAGCGTCTACCATATCTCTAGTATATTCTTGTAAATCTCTACTTTCCGGTGTAGTTAACAAGGATGGAATAGAAATATCCTTATACTTAACTTCTACTGTTCCTACTAACCCTGTTTCTAATCCAAATTCTTTGAAGATGGCATCAGTCATAAATGACGTGGTAGTTTTGCCATTTGTTGCAGTAATCCCAATTACATTTAGTTTTGTAGATGGATTATTAAAAAATACATCAGCTAAATCTGCGAGTGCCTTTCTGGAATCTTCTACTCTAATCATTGGAAAGTCTAAATCTATAAAATCTTCCACAATTGCCAATACTGCTCCATTATCTTTGGCAGATTGTATATATTTGTGACCGTCTGTTTCATGACCTTTAATTGCAACAAAAATGGAACCAGGAACGATTTTACCAGAGTGGTATTGCACATCGGTTATTTCTATATTTTCATCTATATTTCCCTTTGTTTCCAGTGTTTTTAAACCAGATAACAAATCAAATAATTTCATCTAAACTTCCTCCAAACAGTTTTAATTTATCTTCTATGTTCTTTTCTATAT
Organism: Tissierellia bacterium; assembly: GCA_012513395.1. Next base: position 7,505 of record JAAZCH010000146.1, on the reverse strand, counting down.
TTTCTACATAATCTTTCAGCCTTCGGTAATTCATATGTCTTAAAATTTTATCATCCTTTATAACTTTAGTGGTGCTACCTAATCCTAGTCCTAGAATATTTTGTATATCTTCCATCATGGCGATATTATAAAGGGATTCTTTCCCAGGTTTTGAATACCCAATGTTTTCAATATTTAAATACATATTCTTTTGTCTGTAAAGATAATAAGGGATATAACCTTCATTTACAATAAAATCATCTCTAATTTTTTGAAATTCTTCTATGGAGTCATCATAATACCCAGACTGTGTCAGCTCTGATCCCTTCTTCAGCGCAAGTGCGTGTATGGAAACTGACTCGGGTTTTAATTTTTTTATTATTTCTAATGTATTGAAGAAATCTTCTCCAGTTTCACCTGGTAAACCAATTATCAAATCCATATTGATATTATTAAACCCATACTCTCTAGCCAAGTTAAATGAATCCACAATATCACTAGCAGAATGGTTTCTACCCAATGCTTTTATCGTTTCGTCTTTCATAGATTGAGGGTTTATACTTATCCTATCTACCTTTTGTGACTTTAATACTTCTAATATCTCTCGATTAATAGTATCAGGTCTACCTATTTCTACTGTAAGTTCTTCTGGATTTTTAAAATTTTCTTTCACAACATTTAGCAACTTATTCAAATTCCTAGCACCTATAGAAGAAGGTGTTCCTCCACCTATATATATAGATTGGGGGATAAATTTAATACGCTTAGATACCTCTTCAATTTCATATGAAAGTACTTTTAAGTAGTCGTTTATTAAATTATCGTCAATTTTATATGTTGAGTAAGAACAATAACTGCATCTGCTTGGACAAAAAGGTATGTCTATGTAAATAGAATTTTTTCCATACAAAGTCTTTCTAATGGGATTTTGGAATTTTAAAATAGAAAATCCTAGTTCAATTTTTTCCTCAGATAAATAATATCCATTTTTTAATATCGAAGTGGCTTCTTCTATTCCATATCCTTCTATTAATTTTGTAAATAACTTTAATGGATTAACACCCACTAACATCCCCCATTTTAAGTCTTTGCCAGTATAAGTTTTTAAAAGATTGTATAATCCTCTTTTTATATTGCTGCTCTCTATGAAAAAATATTCATCTAATGTCAATTTATTGAAGTAATCCCCTGTGCTAAGACTAATATTTTCGTCAGTTTTTTCAAATATTAAAACTAGACCTCTATTGCCAGCATCTGGAATAAAGGTCTCGATTAATTCTTTATACTCTTTTTTGTACTCAAAGTTTTTAAATTCAATCATCTTAAAAACGGATTCCTCTGTCTTTCTCCTCCAATAGTTGTATCTGGACCGTGACCTGGGAAAACTAAATATTCATCGGGAAGAATCATTAGCCTTTCTTCTATGGATTTAACTAGTAAGTTTCCATCTCCTCCATATAAATCTGATCTTCCGATACTTCTTTTGAATAAAACATCTCCAACAAAAACCTTATCGTCCACTAAGAAACAAGCACCGCCTGGAGAATGTCCCGGAACATGAATAACTGTCAGTTTTTCATCTCCCAAATAAATTTCAACGCCATCTTCAAAAGTAAAATCTGCATTAAAAGAAACAGCTTCTCTTAAAATATATCCACTGAGATTTAGGTTAGGATCAGCTAGCATATGAGCTTCATCTTTGTGTACACCTAGCTTTAAATTAGGAAATCTATCTTGTAGTTTACCTATAGACCCAATATGGTCCCCATGAGAATGGGTTAATAAAATATATTTTGGGATGAGATTATTGTCTTCTATATTTTTTAGAATTTTTTCGTATTCATCTCCAGGGTCTATAATTCCAGCCTCTCTAGTTCCTTCATTGAAAACTAGATAGCAATTCATCTCGCCATTATTTATATCTACTTTAATATAATTCATAAATCACCTATAATATTTTAGAACTGTCCAATAATATAGTTACTGGCCCGTCATTAATCAGCTCTACGTCCATTTTTGCTCCGAAAATTCCCTTCTCACAGATAATATTATCATCTTTAGCCTTTTGAATAAATTCTTCATATAATCTTTCGGCTAATTCTGGTTTCGCAGATTCTGTGAAGGATGGTCTTCTACCTTTTCTAGCATCCCCATACAAAGTGAATTGAGAAACGACTAATAAAGAACCACCAACTTCATCTAATCCAAGATTCATATTACCATTTTCATCTTCGAAAATTCTCAAGCCTACTACTTTATTATAAATATATTCCAAGTCTTTAGCGGTATCATCACCATGAACGCCTAACAATACCATTAAGCCTTTTTCAATTTTTCCAACGACTTCACCATCTACTGTAACACTAGCCCTTGAAACCCTTTGAACAACTGCTCTCATATTTCACCTATCCTGTAACTCTATATACTTCTAAAACATTTTCTATGTTTTTAAATCTGTCCATCAACCGATTAAGTTCGTCTATATCGTGAATTTCCAAAATAATATTAATCGTAGAAATTTTATCTTTATTTGTTTTAGCATCTATGGCATTTATACTTATATTAGAATCTGCAATCCTATTGGTTATAGCAGCCAATAAACCGGTTTTTGCAATAGCTCTTATGCAAACTTCCGCGTTATAATGGGCTTCTTCTTCTAAATCCCACTGGGCTTGCATCAATCTGTCGTCATCTTCTATATTTGAAATATTTAAACAATCCGCCCTGTGCACTGTAACCCCTCTACCTCTGGTTACAAATCCTATGATAGAATCTCCCGGTACAGGATTACAACATTTAGCCATTCTGGCCTTTAAGTTATCTGCACCTTGTACAATAACTCCTAGCCCGTTGCCTTTTTTCTTTTTAGAAGCAGCCTTTTTCTTTTGTGACGCTAATATTTCTTCGTCAGTTATTTTGTGAGTTGACTCATAGAATTGAATTAACCTACTTACTATTTGCGAGGTGGACAGTGATCCATAACCCACGGTTGCGTACAAGTCCTCTATGGTTTTAGTTTTATATTTATCGACTAAAACTTGTAGCCATTCATCATTTAATAAATTCTTTGGATTGAGACCATTTTTTTTGAGGTCTTGCTCAATCATGTCTTTACCAATAGCTACATTTCTATCTTTGTCTTGTATCTTAAAATACTGTCTAATTTTATTCTTAGCTTTCGAAGATTTGACTATATTAATCCAGTCCAAACTAGGTCCACTATTTTTGTCAGTGATAATTTCTACAATATTGCCGTTTCTAAGCTTGTAATCCAGAGGTACTATTCTGCCATTTACTTTTGCACCGACACAATTATGACCTACCTGGGTATGAACCAAATATGCAAAATCTATTGGCGTAGATCCTTCTGCAAGACTCATGACATCTCCATTTGGAGTAAATACAAAAACTTCATCCGTAAAGAAGTCTACTTTCAATCCTTCCATAAATTCTTGTGGATCCGACTGTTCTTGCTGCCACTCTATCATTTGCCTTAGCCAAGTCATATTGTCATCTTTGTTGATGGCACTTGCCCCTGCTTCCTTATACTTCCAGTGAGCAGCTATTCCAAACTCGGCAATTTCATGCATCTCAAAAGTTCGGATTTGCACTTCAAATATTTCTCCATGCTCATCTATAACTGTAGTATGAAGAGATTGATACATATTGGATTTAGGCATGGCAATGTAATCTTTAAAACGACCTGGTATAGGTTTCCAAAGATTATGCACTACTCCCAAAGCTCCGTAACAATCCTTTAAGTCGTCTACCAATATCCTTACAGCACTTAAGTCGTAAATCTCATCAAATGCTCTTCCTTGTACATTCATTTTTTTATAAATGGAGTAAAGATTCTTAGGTCTTCCACTGATTTCAGCTTTTATACCTACATCTTCCAGATTTTTATAAAGAATTTCTACAATGGAGTTTATTAACTTCTCCCTTTCAGTCCTTCTCTTACTAACTCTCTCCACCAAATCGTAATATCCATCATAATCTAGATATCTAAGTGCCAAATCTTCCAATTCCCACTTTAATTTACTAATACCTAGTCGATTGGCTAAAGGAGCGTAAATTTCTACTACTTCCCCAGCCTTTTCCTTCTTTTTAGCTTCAGTCATATATTCCAAAGTTCTCATATTGTGAAGTCTATCGGCTAATTTGACAATAATAACTCTGATGTCATTTGCCATTGCAAGAACCATTTTTCGTATATTCTGCGCTTGTTTTTCTTCTTTGGTTTTATATGAAATCTTCGCAAGTTTAGTCACACCATCTACAATATGAGCGACATCAGTACCAAAACGCTTTTCAATATCTTCCAAAGAGAAGTCCGTATCCTCTACTACATCGTGTAGAAGACCTGCTATAATAGTTGCAGTATCCATGTGTAATTCCGCCAAAATAAGCGCCACATGGAATGGGTGGATAATATAATCTTCCCCAGAATTTCTCTTTTGTCCCTTATGCATTTCAAAAGCTAAATCGAAAGCATCAGTAATAGTTTTTTCATCGATATTTTGGTTATAGTATTTAGTTTTGTCGATAAGTTCTTTTATCATACCTTGCTTATTAGACATTATTATCCCCCTCCTTTATTCTAAAATTTGTAATAATTAATTGTGCATTTTTTTTACCGTTCCATTCATTAATACTAGCCTGATATACTATATCTGCCGATATTTCTTCGCCAGTTACTAATAATTTTGGAAAATCGATTCCCATTCTTTCCATTTCATTTTGGAATTTTTCAAAACTTGAAGAAAATAAAATACCTTCTTTCATTTCATTTCCTTCCCTAACATCGACTTTCAAGACATTATTATCTTTTCCGAATATTTTCATATTTCCAATCTTGACATCTTTTGACCCGAATAATGGTTTTGGATTTCCATTTCCATATGGAGCAATCTGTTTCAGCGACTCAATAAATTCTTGATTTATAAATGAAATCGGCAATCCCAAGTCTATATACACCTTTTTATAAAAATCTTCTTCAGTAAGATTGGAGTTTTCATTTAGGTTTGTTCTAAAAGTTTCGATGTTTTCTATAGGCAAACTCACTCCTGCAGCTAACTTATGTCCTCCAAAACTATTAAGCAAATGTTCTTCAAATGCAATACCCTTTGTAATGTCGTATTCATCAATACTCCTTGCGGAACCTTTAGCAAATTCTTCACTTTTTGTTAAAATAATTGTAGGTTTATTATATTTTTCTTTAACTCTTCCTGCAATTATTCCAGCGATACTTTCATGTATATTGGGAATATACGCCACAATGACTTTATCGTCATAAAGTTTCGTAGCCTCAATTTCTTTAATGAAAATCTCTAGTCCTTCTTTTGTAAGTTTCGTTCTCTCCAAATTTAAATTCTTCAAGTCCAAGGCAATTCCAGCAGCTTTTTTGACATTTTCTTCAAGTAATAATTCTAAACCTTTAGTAGCAGTATCTAGTCTTCCAGATGCATTAAACATAGGTCCGATAATAAATCCTAAATGATAAGAGTCCAAAGTTTTATCCTTTATTGCAGCAGTACTTATTAAAGTTTTAAGACCTAAGTTTGTAGTATTATTTAATAGTTTTAAACCGTTATATACAATAATTCGATTTTCTCCGATTAAATCCATCACGTCACAGACAGTAGCAATCGCTGCAAATTCGAGATATTCTCTGACTATTTCACCTTCATCATAGCCTAGGATTAATGATACATAATCAACGAATTTATACGCTATTGCTCCACCACATAATCCTTTAAATGGATATTGACAATCATCTCTTTTGGGATCTACCACCGCATCTGCTTTTGGAGTAATTTGCGTAATTCCATCTTCAGAAATTTTGGGTTCATGATGATCCAATACTATTACTTTAATATCATTTTTCTTTGCCAAGTCTATAGCGTCGAATGCAGAAATACCATTGTCGCAAGTTATTATTAATTTTACTCCGTCTTTAATAGCGTCTGTCACCATGTCTACATTTAGTCCGTAACCGTCTGTAATTCTGTGGGGTATTTGGTAATCAACATTAGGATTTTCTCCACTTATAAATTTATATAAAATATAAGTACTCATGATACCATCGACGTCATAATCACCAACTATTCGAATCTTTTCCCCATGCTCTATGGAATTGATTAAAATATCAGCTGCTTTTTCCATATCAGCCATAGATTCAGGAGAATGCAATTTCGACAAATTAGGGTTTAAAAACTCATCTAAACCCTCCTTTGAATCAATACCTCTGTTGGCAATAATCCTATATAAAATTTTTTCGTTTTGTGTTTTTCCTATGGTGCTAAAATCAATATTAGCACTCTTTATTAACCATTTCTCCAAATTCCACCACCAAATTGCTAATTATAAAATTATAACATATTATAAGCATTTTTCAAAATATACTCAAAAATTGCATAATTCAAATTAAATATGTACAACAAAGGACTGTGGTCGTCACAGTCCTTTGTAATAGTTTATTGAGCTTCTTCTACTTCTTCTGGAAGTAATTCTTCTCCATAAGCACTTTTTATTACTACATCTCTATATTTTCTAAGGCCAGTACCTGCAGGTATAAGTTGTCCTATAATGACATTCTCTTTTAGCCCTATTAAGGAGTCTTCTTTACCTTTAATCGCTGCATCTGTCAAGACTTTTGTGGTCTCTTGGAAAGACGCTGCAGATAAGAAAGATTCAGTTTCAAGAGAAGCTTTTGTAATACCCATAAGAGCTGGGCTACCAGTAGCTGGCTCAAGATCTTCTGCCAAAGCTTTTTCATTGGCTTCAAAAAACATATCCGCTTTTACAAAAGATCCAGGCAATAAATTAGTATCTCCAGATTCTTCAATCTTTATATTCGCAAGCATTTGTCTTAAAATAATTTCAATATGCTTATCGTTTATGTCTACACCTTGAAGTCTATATACTCTTTGAACTTCCTTCAGTATATAGTCTTGGACGCCTTTAATGCCTTTAATACGCAATAAGTCTTGAGGATATACGGAGCCGCTTGTAAGTTCTTGTCCTGCTTCTACTCTCTCCCCATCTTTTACTTTTATAATTGCACCGTAAACAATAGTATATCTTTCTTCTGTTCCATCGTCTCCTGTTACAACTACTTCACGTTTTCTATTTTCATTAATTACTTTAACAACACCATCAATTTCAGAAATTAGTGCAAGTCCTTTAGGTTTCCTAGCTTCAAAAAGCTCCTCAACCCTTGGCAAACCTTGAGTTATGTCAACTGCACTTGCAACTCCACCAGTGTGGAATGTTCTCATTGTAAGCTGTGTTCCTGGCTCTCCGATGGATTGAGCTGCTATGATTCCTACAGCTTCTCCCTCTCCTGCTTCAGCACCATTTGCTAAATTCATACCATAGCAAATGGAACATACGCCACCTTTACTCTTACAGCCTAGAGCAGTTCGCACTTTTACTTCTGTTATTCCAGCATTTACGAGCTCTTCTGCTATTTCATCAGTAATTTCTTCATTTTTGCCAACTATTACTTCTCCAGTGTTTGGATC
>JAAZCH010000145.1 GCA_012513395.1 Tissierellia bacterium | reverse complement strand
TAATCGTCATGCATCATTTTTTGCATTATAGTTTTGTATTTTTCAAATGTCATAAGAGTTTCTCCTTTAATCCATTTCCAATTGTTTCATAATATATTCTTCATTTATCCAAAAACTTTGTTTGGTTATCCATCTGCCGTCGGGGAGTTCGTCGCCGTATTGGTATTTGTCATCTCCTATGATTTCTCCGTTGTCTAAGACATAGTAGCGTTTTTTTGCGTGGGGGCGGATGGAAATTATGGGATTGTCGTTTCTTTTAGGGAGGTTGTTTTTGATAATGAAGGTGCCTTTGATTTTTTCTTTTCTTAGGATTAGTCCGTTTCTTAAAATATTTCGTGCTTTTTCCCAAGATTTTCTAACTGTGGTTTCCAAATCCTTTATCGGCATATTCCAAAGCTGACTACCTATTAGTTTATAGCTATTTCCATTTTTCTTATAAATTACAAATAAAAATTTCGTTTTTCGAAAATAGTTATATAGTATAGAATTTTTCCAGTTTTCTCCTACCAATTCCTTGGCTTTAAATGGCGGTAGGGAGAATTTTTCTTTGATCTTTCCGTTATTTTCTATTCGTATCGTTTTAATTATTATATTTCCCTTGAGGAATTCTTGGGCGTTATTGGAGTTTACGCCTAGCATTTTATAGGTCAAGTCTGTCCATTGGTCGATGTTGTTATTGTAATTTCTTGAGAATATTTCACACAATTCTCGGTCAGTTTTACCAGCATAATTGTCGATTTTTTCTAGGATAAATTCCTCAAAAGTTTTATTTTCCAATTGATTTATATTCTTTATTATTGGCTCGACAATTTCTTTTTCGTTTATAATGTGGTGATTTAGTACATATGTCATGTAGGAATTTTTGTAACAAAAAATTTTTCTCTTTGTCAAAGAAAAAGGGGGATAAAATTGCGTAACTTTTCCGTTAGAATAATTTTCTTCTTCACAAACTCCCAAGTACATGGTGTCGCTTTCTGATAGTTCGTAGGCCTTTCCCAGGGCGATTTTTCTTACTATTTTTTTGTAATCGTCTTTTATTATTTTTAAATCTTCGTTAGAGGGGGTAAACATTTTGACGTAATTAATGGTATATAAAAGATTACTCCCTAGACCTTTGTCTCGAAGATAGAAAATTAGCAGTAATTGTCTATGTTTTTTCCACAAATCTGAGGAAGTAAAATTGAAATTTATTGGGAGATAATTTTTTATGCTTTCCAATTCCAGATTTCCTACTACTTGAAATCCCTCTCCATTAGCTAGTTCATATGGCAATACTTTTAGTTGGATTTTTGGTTCTACAAAAGTGTTTTTAGGTTTTCCGTTTTCTCCTAAATTAAAATATCTTTCTCCTAGGTGGTTTTCCAGCCCGTATTTATTTACCATCATGGCGTATGTGCTTATGTCGTCATTTGTGGTAGTATCATCTGAATTTAAAATGAAATCTAAAAAGGCTTTGCCTACTAATTTTTTTCCATAATTTTCTATACTGACTGGGTCGGTCTTGTCATAAATCTCTACGTTAATCCACCTCATTTTCATTTTATTATCTAAGGTAAATCATAATATATTATTGTTTTTTAATCAAATTATTAATCGCTAACTGAAAGACTGTAAACTTTACACTTTTAACTTTTAACTGTTACTTATTTCGGCTATAATACATATAGTTAAATGCTTAAAATTCTAATTTACAGGGGGAATATTTTTGAATAATAAGGAAACTGTATTTATAACGGGACATAGAAATCCGGATTCGGATTCTATTTGTGCTGCTATTGCTTATGCAGATTTAAAAAATCGAAGGGGAAAGATAAACGCTGTACCCATTCGTTTAGGAGAAATTAATCGAGAGACCCAATTTATTTTGGATTATTTTGGGATGGAAATGCCTATTTTGAAGGATACAATGAAACCTCAGGTGTCAGATTTAAATATTGACCCACCTTATAAGGTTTCGAAATCCACTACAATGAGTAAGGCGCTAAATATTATTCAAAACGAAAATATTTCTAATATTCAAGTTGTAGATGAAGGGGAAGAATTACTGGGAATAGTAACTTTATCAAATCTTACAGAAGGATATATGGATATTTGGGATGATAATATTTTGGGAAGAAGTGACACACCTTTGGAAAATATTGTGGAAGTTATGCGAGGGGAAGTGGTCTTTGAGCCTGAAAGCCCTAGAAGTTTCCAAGGGCGCATGACTGTTTACGCCATGGAGCCTGAGAATGTAGAGGATAATATCCAAGAGCTGGATATAGTAATAGTGGGTAATAGAGAAAATGCCCAAAAGGATGCTATTTTAAGGGGCGTTAGCTTACTTATTTTAACAATAGGTTCTGAAATTTCTGAAGAAAACTTAGCCCTAGCTAAAGAAAATGACGTCACGATTATTTCCACGGAATTGGATACTTTTTTGGCGGCTAGATTATTACCATTAGCAGTTCCTGTAGATTATGTAATGACTAAAAAGAATTTAGTGAAATTTAAAGAAGATGATTTCGTAG
>JAAZCH010000144.1 GCA_012513395.1 Tissierellia bacterium | reverse complement strand
ACAGATTACTACAGATATTGAAAATGTTCTTTTCAAATATGATATTGAAAAACTTTATCTATTAAATAGTATAAGAAGTACTTTGGTTTTAAGAAATCATCCTAACGTAACCGAAGAAATAGAAAAACTTTCAAAACAAAATGTAGCTATCATTAAAGGTTATCAAGAAACTTTAAACAGAACGACTCCAGATATTATGAGCGAATTTATAAGTGATGGAAAAGAAACTATTCTTAAAGAAGAAGCTAAGGAAGAAGAACTTAAAGAAGCAGGAAAAATAGCTGAAGCTGAAGCCGAATCTGAAGTAGTTGAAGAAGAAAATAAAATTGAAGAAGTAGAAGAATAAAAATAAGTCTTTGGCAATTTGTTTAGCCAAAGACTTTTTTGATGTCAATAATTTAAAATTCTAGTCCATATCTCATTGTTCTCAGAGTCGATATAATATTCGTGTGTATTTGCAGCTTCGCAAATATCTAAATGCGCCCAGTGATCTTTTTCATCTATAAAATTCTTAAGTCGACTTTTATTTTTTTCAATACTATCTGAGTCAGGTTTTCTGCCTAAAACTCGATTGATCAAAGTTATCGCTTCGGCCCTAGTGATGCTAGCATTTGGGCGGAATTGTTTATCAGCATATCCTTTTAGCCATCCTAATTCAGACGCCATTAATAAATCATTATAAGCCCAGTGATCAGGACTGATGTCTGAAAATTGAACTGTACCGCCTTCGCCTCCTGTAGCGTTTTGATATCTTCTAAGGACAGTCACTAATTCTGCTCTAGTTATTGGCATATTAGGCTCGAAGTATCCTTCTGGATAACCGCTCATGTAACCTTGTTTGGTCATAAAGGTAACTGATCTATAGTACCAATCTTCTGCGTTGACATCGAGAAAGTGAATTTCATTTTTGTCATAAAATGTCTGGCCTACTAACAGGCCTTCAAATATGGAAGCTATTTCCGCTCTAGTTATTTCAGCATCTGGTCTAAACTCTCCTTCTGGATACCCATTTACATATGAGTAGTGAATTTGGGTTTTAGGTAATGATTCTGTTTTTTTAGTTTCTTCGCTGTAACCGAAAAGTGAACTTTGGTGTTTATATAAATTGTTGGAAATTTTTGACTCGTCAATATTACTTGCCAAACTCAAATCCTTTGGTGATATTAAAATCATCAACATTGAAAGAGCAAGGATTGGCAAAAACGTTTTTCTCATATATTGTCTCCTTCATTTCTATCCATGCTTGTTCCTATAGTTTATCAATTATCACTAAAACAATCAAGGAAAAAAGATATATGTTAGAAATTCTTAATATTATTCGAATTAGAAATAAATAAAAATGGCGTCGATGATTTATTCACTAACACCATTTTTGTAAAATCAAACAAATACCACAGATCTCTACTAGATTACTAATTTAAAATTATTAATTGATTTTAATGTCTGAAATGTCTCACACCTGTGAATATTAATGTCATTCCATACTCTTCGCAGAGTTTTATTACCTCATCGTCTTTTACTGAACCGCCGGGGCTGATTACTATTTTGACTCCTGCTTTATTCAAAGCTTCTACTGTATCTTCAAAGAAGAAAGCATCTGATGCCAAAACCGAATCGAAAGCATTGTCTCCTGCTCTTTCGATGGCTCCTTCTACTGCCCAGCTTCTTCTTACTTCTCCTTGGCCTATTCCTATTGTGCCCTTATTTTTTACTAAGACTACGCCGTTTGATGCCACATTTTTTACACATTTCCAGGCGAACTTTAAGTCTTCAATTTCATATTCGCTAGGTTCTCTTGTGGTCATAACTTGGAAGTCGAAATTTTTTTCTTTGCCTGTAATTTTATCTGTCTCTTGATAAATCATGCCTTGAAGAACTTGTTTATAGCTCATCTTGCTAATTTTAAATTCATTTAGCTCTGGTATTTCTATCAATCGAATATTTTTCTTCTTAGTAAGTATTTCCATGGCGGACTCTGTAAATCCTGGTGCGATTACTACCTCTAGAAAATATGTAGCCATATGCTCTGCCACATCTCCATCCACATCTCGATTCAAAGCTACTATTCCTCCAAAGATGGATTCTGTATCGCACTCGTATGCTTTCATATACGCATCGTAAATTTTTTTACCTGAGCCAATTCCACAAGGATTTGTATGCTTAACTGCTACCACTGTAGGTTCTTCAAATTCTTTTAGAGCCTTTATTGTGCCGTAGATGTCATTTAAATTGTTATAGGAAAGCTCTTTACCATGAAGTTGTCTTACTGTAATTCCTAAGTCCTCAAAACTATCCTTGTAAAAGGATGCACTTTGGTGTGGATTTTCTCCATAGCGTAACTTCGTCTCTAGTTTATATGTCTTAGTCAAGTATTCAGGATAGTCTTTATCCATAATTTTATTGAAATAATTTGCTATCAAGGCATCGTAATGAGCTGTATATCCGAAAGCTTTTCTAGCTAGGTCAAGTTTTGTCTTTTCAGAAGCTCCCCCATTTTCTAGTTCTTCTGATATTCTTTCATAGTCTTGTGGATCAGTTACAATCAATACGTCTTTATAGTTTTTTGCAGCTGCTCTTATCATGGAGGGACCGCCAATATCTATATTTTCCACCATGTCTGCGTGAAGGGCACCTTCTCTTAGTTTTTCTTCAAAGGGATAGAGATTATTCACCACCATATCGATTCCAGCAATTCCTTGTGCATTAATAGTGTCACAATGTTCTTTTGAATCTCTTTTGTATAAAATACCTCCATGTATATATGGATTAAGGGTTTTCACTCTTCCGTCTAAAATTTCTGGAAATCTAGTGATTTCCTCTATTTCCACTACATTAACTCCATTGTCATTTAGATATTTATAAGTTCCTCCTGTGGAAATAATTTCCCAATCCATTCGCTCCAGACTCCTTGCGAATTCCAAAATTCCATTTTTATCAAATACAGAAATCAATGCTCTTTTTTTCATTGCTCACCTTTTGAATACCTTTCTGCCAATTACTTTTAACTTATCATCACAAAAAAGCTTAACACTTTCTACCAAAATGCCATGCTCTATTTTTAAAATTCGATTTTGTAATTCTTCTGGCGTATCGTCATCCAATACTTCTACAGAAGCCTGCATAATTATAGGTCCTGCGTCAGCTACTTCATTTACGAAATGAGTCGTAGCCCCGGACACTTTCACTCCATATTCCAAAGCCTTTTCATGAACTTTCAGTCCGTAAAATCCATCTCCACAAAAGCTAGGTATGAGGGATGGATGAATATTAATTATTTTATTTTCATATGCTCGTATGAATTTATTTCCTAAAATCTTTAAAAATCCTGCTAAAACTATTAAATCAATTTCTTCAGCTTCTAAAATTTTTAAAAGTTTTTCGTCATATTCTTCTTGGGATATTCCAACTCCTGGAAGATATATAGATTTTATATCGTGGTTCTCTCCTCTAGTTAAGCCATAAGCATCTTTTCGATTGGAAATTATTACGGAGATCTTTCCGTTAATCTCACCTGATTCTGTCCCATCGATAATGGATTGGAGATTAGTGCCTCCTCCTGAGATTAAAACTGCAATGTTTTTTAAATCTCTGCCCATAGCTCTCCCTTTTGGACTATTCCTAAATTGTAAATAATTTTTCCTTCATCGTCATATTGTTTTAATATTTCGTCAGCTACTTGTGAAGATGTAACTAAAATCATGCCCACTCCCATATTAAATGTTCCGTACATTTCTTTTTGGGCAATATTGCCCCACTCTTGCAATTTTTTAAATACGCTTGGGATTTTTGCAACTGTCATATCTATTTTCGCACCCATTCCATCTGGAAGTACTCTAGGTAGGTTTTCGTAAATCCCTCCACCAGTAATATGGCTTATGCCTTTAATCTCGTATTTTTCAATTAGTGGATAAACTTCTTTTACATAGATTTTTGTAGGCTCTAAAAGTTCTTCTCCCAAAGTTCTTCCAAACTCTTCCACATAATCAGAAAGTTCCATACCTTTTACATCAAATACGATTTTTCTTACTAGGCTATAGCCATTGGAATGTAATCCGCTGGAAGGTAGTCCAAGGATGACATCTCCTTCTTGAATGTCGCTTCCGGTAATGATATTATCCTTTTCCACTACTCCCACTGCGAATCCTGCAAGGTCATAGTCGTTTTCTTTATAGATCCCTGGCATCTCAGCCGTCTCTCCACCTAGGAGTGCGGCGCCAGACTTTTTACACCCTTCTGCTACACCTTCTACCACTGCAGCCATTTTTTCTGGAACTAATTTTCCTGTAGCAATGTAATCTAGGAAGAATATAGGCTTAGCTCCTTGGCACAAAATGTCATTTACACACATAGCCACGCAATCTTCTCCAATGGTATGATGCACATCCATAGTCTGGGCTATTTGCACTTTAGATCCCACACCGTCTGTTCCTGAAACTAAAACTGGATTATTGTAATTAAGTTTTCCCAACTCGAACATTCCACTAAAGCCGCCAATGTCACTCATTACTCCATCGATATGAGTGGATTTTACCACATCTTTTATAAGCCCTACTTGTTTGTAGCCTGCTTCCTTGTCTACACCAGCATCTTTATACGTTATCGCCATTTTCCACCTCTATTGGATATTTTCCATCAAAACAATTTTTACAAAAACCATTTCCACTACAAGCATAAACTAGTCCATCTAAACTTAGGTATGCGAGACTATCTGCACCGATTATTTCCCTCGTTTCTTCAACTGTGTGATTCGCCCCTATTAATTTATCTTCGCTGGGAGTGTCTACACATAAATCACATGAAGTAGTGACTGGAGGACATGCTATACGCACGTGAACCTCTGTCGCTCCTGCATCTTTTATCATAGCCACAGTACTTTTAATCGTGGTTCCACGAACGATGGAGTCGTCTACTAGAATTACTCTTTTTCCCTTTAGGTTTTTCTTCAAAGGATTTAGTTTTATCTTTACGCTTTTGTCCCTCATTCTTTGGTCAGGTAAGATAAATGTTCTGCCTACATATCTATTTTTTAAAATTCCTTCACGATATTGTATTCCTGATTCATGGGAGAATCCTAAGGCTGCAATAGTACCTGAGTCAGGTGCTCCTATCACTACGTCGCCATTTACCGGCGACTCTTCTGCTAGGCGTCTTCCCATATTATATCTAGCATCGTAAATGCTCTTGCCGTTGATGTAACTGTCTTGCCTAGAAAGATATACGAATTCGAAGATGCAAGATTTTTCATCTCTTCTTTCTACGAATTTGCTATTCAATCCGTATTTATTAATCGTTACAATCTCTCCTGGAGCGATATCTCTTAGATATTCCGCCCCTATAGCATCAATGGCACAAGTTTCTGATGCCACCACATAAGAGTCGTTGTATTTTCCCAAGAAGAAACTTTTAATTCCCCAAGGATCTCTCACCACAGTTAATTTATCTTCATCCATATAGATTATTGAATAAGCCCCATATAGATAATTAATGGAGTTGGAAAGATTTTTCTCGTCGTTAAACATGGGTATTAAATCTTTTCTGCTTATAGATTTTTCTAGAAAGTTTCCGTCAATGGACAACATTCTAGGTTTCCCCTCATACTCAAATACTTCTGGAAGCAATACCATTCCGTGGGGATCATCTTTGAAAGCGTATTTCGCATGGGCTGCTCCTCGATTTCCTTCCAAAGAATTTATTTTCTCTTCTTCATAAACTTCACTAACTAAACCTTCACCTCTAGTGACGGTGAACTTTCCATCTTTATATACGGCTAGCCCGCTCCCTACTTCTCCTCGGTGTTGTAATGCATACAACCCCCAATGAAGAAGAGGCGCAACATTAATATCGTCGTCGCCAAATATGGCAATATGTCCACTCAAAGTTTTTCACTCCTATTAAATTTCTAAATCTAAATCAGCTTGAATTACTTCAGCTTCTAGATGTTTTCTATAATCATTAAGTTTAGTTTTTAAATCTTCATCTTCAATGGCCAACATAGAAATTGCAAGAAGTGCTGCATTTTCTCCACCGTCTATGGCAACTGTCGCCACAGGAATTCCCCTAGGCATTTGTACTGTAGACAAAAGTGAATCTAATCCGTCCATGGTACTGGATTTTATAGGGATTCCAATTACCGGCTTTGTAGTCATGCCTGCTATAACTCCTCCAAGATGAGCAGCTTTTCCAGCCATTGCGATAATCACTTTTGAATCAGTTTTATCTATATAATCTTTCAAAACGTTTAATGCCCTGTGGGCAGAAATTACTTTCACTTCATACTCAACGCCGAATTCTTTGAGAATCTTTACTACCTTCTCTGCGATGTGGCTATCACTAGCACTTCCCATTACTACACTTATCATGGCTCCTCCTAAATTAAAAACCTATGAATATCCAAAGGATCTATTTTCTCTTCACCTTTGTAAACCCGCATGCTTCCACCGGAAATTTCATCGATGAGCATAATTTCCCCATCGTCATCTCTTCCGAATTCCAATTTAATGTCATAAAGTTCTAAACCTTTTGTTCCTAAAATATCTTTCACGATATTTGCAATTTTCTTTGTCATTTGTGTTATAACCTTATACTCGTCTTTCGACATGATGCCGAGCATCTCTAATCCCTCATCTGTAATAAGGGGATCGTTTCGTTCATCGTCTTTCAAGGTGATTTCTACGTAAGAGTCAAGTACATCTCCATCTTTTGCGTACTTTCCATATCTTCTAATGAAACTTCCCACAGCCTTAAATCGGCAAATTACTTCCACACCTTCACCGAAAAAATGAGCCTTTTTAACTTCCATAGTATTTTCTTCTAGATTGGAATTAATATAGTGGGTTTTAATTCCACGATTATTTAAGTCCTCATAGAAAAATTTTGTAAGCTTCAATCCTTCTTTACCCGCACCTTCGATGGTAAGTCCCACCTCGTTAGCACCAGGGTCGAATACTCCATTCACTCCTGTCACATCGTCTTTGAATTTAAGACAGATATTTCCGTTTTCCATTTGGTATACGTCTTTTGTTTTACCAGTATAAATTTTTTCCATATATCCCCCATAAAATATTAAAGCCCAGAAGGGTAGGTGTTTGAAACCTACCCCTCTGGGCTTTTTTCCCTTAGGTGTAATGCGTGAGCATCTATGCCGCTCGGTCCTATAGGTTAGCCCTCGGATCCCTAGACATACTTTCATTTATTATTTAATTCTTTCGACTATATGTTATCAATTTACAATAATTTTGTCAATCAATGGAAAACGATTTTAAGTCATTTTACGAAAATATTACAATGTATTTCAATCGAAAAATTAAAATACGTTTAGTATAGCCGCAAGCTTTCTATTAATTACTATCCAGTGCATTTTCCAATTGATTTATAATATCCAGTAATTCTTCGCTAGGTTCTACTCGATATGCTTCTTCAAAATTTTCAATTGCTTCTTCTGTATTTCCTTGATTATATAGAATCGTACCTAGATTAAAGTTGAGGTAATAATCTGTGCCGAATTTTTCCAAGGCGTTTTCCAATTCTGCTCTTGCCAAATCCAAGTGTCCCTGTCCTTGGTAGGCTATGGCTTTTTGGTTGTGATAGATGCTGATGTCTTCCATCTCTATGGCAATGTTTATGGCATCGAGGGATGCGTCATACTCTTTTAAATTCCCGTAACAAAGACTCAAATGATAATAAAATAAATCGTCTCGTTTGTTGGGATTAACTTTTAATAGCTTCTCCAGTGCGTTTTCATAATTTCCTGAGTTCATCTCCAAGATAGCTTCTTCTCTCAGAGTTTCTGACTCTAAATCTTCCAAGACTTCCCTAACTTCTTGCAATCTAAAATCATTTTTATCTAAGTTCAAAAACTTTTCAAAAGACAATTTTGCTTTAACAAATTGACCGAACTCTCTGTAAATGTATCCCAATTTGTAATGAGCCAGGGAAAATTCATCGTCGATATTTAAAACTTTTTCGTAGGTGTTCATGATGTCGATGGCGTGATTGGTTTTTTCTAAGTCTGTAAAAATTGTAATATCCAAATTTTCCAATGCCGTTCCCAAGGCGAAATAAACTTTTTCATCTGCTAAATCCAAATTCCTTAAAGCATCCAAATAAATTATTCCTTCCATATAGTCTTCTTTGTTAACAAATTCGACTCCTTTGGAAAATAGATAGCCCTTTATATCTTTTGTGTAGGATTTGATGAAATCAATGTATTGTTTTGCGTATTCATTTTCAAAATCCAAGGACAATACATAAATCATACCTTCCAGAAAATATTCTCCCGGTATATCCTCTACGGTTTCTTTTACCAAGTCCACAAGCCTTGAGTTTAAAATAGGTAATGGCAAATACCCATAAAATTTTTCTTCTCCAACTTTTACAGATGCACCTTCTTTTAATTCCAAATAAGAAATATCTTCTAGTCTTTCTCTAATTTTATCTTTGTAAATCATCAATTCCACCCCATATATTTTCTCTTTCGTATGGTTGAGTTGTAAGTGTTTTTGAATAATACTCCTCTAAATGTAAAATACAATCCCATTACTAGAAGTATAATTGTATGGTCATTGAAATAAAGACCGTGGGCTGACAGATACATGCTCAAAGGATTTACCGAAACTCCCATTCGTATTCTTTGCAAGGCTAAAATATATAAAGCCACATGGGGTATCCAAATATGCCAGTTGTCTTTTAGATAATTTAAGGGATAAATAAATGTATCTTCTCTTTGGACATTTCTAATATAAATAGCTTCTCCTGCTCCATTGAATAAGACGAAGCTAGCAAGAGCTACATATCCAATATTTAAAACGCCCCCTAAAAACAAGGAAGCCAAATAAAATACAAACTTCATGAAGTAGATATTCCACAGATACATAAAAAATCCATCTTGAAAAGAATTTAATTTCAAACTCAATCTATTGTAATTAATGCCGTCATTCATTTGTGTAAAATAACTAGAAAGTAACATAGCCTCAATCAGCCCCACTATAACTCCCCAAAATCTAGAAAATCCAAATCCCAGCCTAAATGACATAATCTGAATTATTCCATATCCCATTGAATATAAAAGAGGCAAGAAGATAATAAGTGGATTCTTCGTAATTATATTCAAGGTATCTTTTCCTGCTTTTTTGTACACGTTTATTAAATCTTTAATATATTCCATTAGTAATCCTTTCGTAGTCCTCTGTAATGTCTAATCTAATTGTACCCTCTTTTGTATAATAAAACCCAAAAACGGCACGCTGCCCACCAAATCCAAATCCTTCAAATTTAAATTCATTTACCAATTTCTTTGTAGGAATATCCATAGAGATTTTAAAGCCTTCTCTAATTTTCTCATCCTTTAATAAATCGTGATAGGATTTTAAGTCGATTCCCTGTGGGTTAAGGTATGCCTTAGGCAATGCGTTTTGATTTAACAAATAATCTAGCCGCAAGATTTCCACTACTGCTTCGAAATCTGTTCTATCTTCTAGATATTCTGTGAAGATTTTGTATAGAGATTCCCTAGAATGGGATTTCATATGGTAATTATGCTTTTCCCAAAATGTTGCAAAGCTTTCAAAAAATTCAAAGGGATTTTCCTCATCTATCAAAAATTCTAAAGTCCACTTAAAATAATCTTCATTGGAAAATTTTTCTACTACGTCTTCTATCATCTTAAGCTGTCTAAGCTCTAATGGAGTAAGCCAATCAGTAGAAATAATGTCATAAGTTGGAAATTTAGAATATTTGAGTCCCAGTTTATCTGCATCGATTCTAAGCCTAGAACCTCGCAATAATTTCAAAAACCCTAATTGTAACTTCTCCGCTCCTAGATTATAAGCATAATTAAAACTTTCTTTGAATGAATCGTAATCTTCATACGGCAGTCCTGCTATTAGATCCACGTGTTGATGAATATTATTATAAGATCTAATGGTTTTAACACTATGAGCAAGTCGCTCTAAGTTTGTAATTCTATAAATCTCTCTCAATGTGTCAGGGTTTGTAGATTGTATTCCGATTTCAAATTGGAATAATCCCACTGGCATGTCCTTTAAAAATTCTAAAAACTCATCACTAATCATATGAGCCATCAATTCCATATGAAAACACATTCCCTCTGGAGCGTGTTCTTTTATAAATTCCATAATCCTAATGGAAAATGCTTCATTGGAATTAAAAGTTCTATCTACTAATTTTACGGTGTCCACGTCAAACTCCATAATCTTTAAAAGATCGGATTTAATTCTTTCTTCGCTAAAATATCTCACGCCTTTTATCGTAGATGAAAGGCAGTAAGCACATTTAAAAGGACAACCTCGAGACATTTCATAGTATAGAAGTTTCCCTTTTTGAATTTCCATATCAAAAAATGGCGATGGAATGTCGTCTAAATTTTTTATAAGTTCTCTTTCAGGATTTATAAAAATCTTGTCCCCATCTCGGTAACTTATCCCATAGGTTTTAGATAAGTCCATTTCTGTCGTCAATCCATTGAATAATTCTTTGGAAGTTTCTTCACCTTCCCCCCGAATTATAATATCTACGGCAGGATTGTCTTCTAATAATTCTTTTGTATCGAAGGACACTTCCGGTCCACCCCAAATTATTTTCACATTAGGATTTGCCATTTTCAAATCACTGCTTAGTCTTTGAATAAATTCTATGTTCCAAATGTAAGAAGAAAAACCAATTACATCAGCTTCTTCTTTAAGAATTTCTCCGTATATTGTTTCAATGTTTTGGTTAATATTAAATTCCAAAACCTTCGTATTTACTTTTGAATATTGTTTTATATAATGTAATGCCAAATTTTGATGAGAATATTTGGCATTTATTCCTATTAATAGTATTTTCAATTTATCACCGACTATAGTATATCACAAGATTTATGGGTAAATAAATGGTATACTTGAAGAAGATTAATTAATTTGGAGGTACATATGGAATTTAAGACTAGAGTAGCTACAATTGAAGATTTACAGAGTTTAATCGAGATAGAAAAAAACTCAACACCCACATTAATTTACATCGAAGATAATGCCAAATTCTTTTTTGAAGAAACGCCTGGCGAAATCTTCGTAGTAGATTATGGCGATGGCAGTTTAATAGGAATGGGGAGATATTCCACACTTCCAGATGGTTCAGGGTGGTTAGAAACCTTGCGTGTTCACAAAGACTACCAAGGAATGGGCGCTGGAAAATTAATTTATAAGGACTATTTAGAATACGGCAAAAAGCAAAACGCACCAGCAATTAGAATGTACACAGAAAGATATAACGATACGAGCAAAGGTCTCGCCGAGTTAATGCACTTCTCTTTGGCAGCCGAATTAGCCAACTTCGATATTGAATTGAAGGGAGATCTCTTAGGAGAATTCAAGTTTCAAAAAGTTACTAGTCTTGATGAATTAGACATCCCAAAAATAAAATCAGAGTGGGGAAAACTCATATCCCTTAATCGCACCTTCTACGAAGTAAACGAAAAAAATCTTCAGTGGTTTATCGATGAAGGCATGGTTTACAAATACGGAGACAATCTATTAATTCTTGGAGCAAGAATGCTAAAAGATAGAGGATTATTCATCGCTCTTGCTTTGGGCGATTTAGAATTTATAGCAAAGTCCGCAATGATAAAAGCTAATGAAATGGGAGCAAAAAAACTAACAGCAATTTTCCCAAAAGAAAATGAAGAGTACAAAGAACTGCTGAGAAATATGAATTACAATGAGATTTATAATTTGTTAGTAATGGAATACATCCTCTAGTGTACAGTTTACAGCGTACAGTGTACAGTTGGCTACGCCCTTCGTAATAATTTGTTGATGGATTATAGGACTTAGATATAAAAAATTAAATGTGAAGTCGAGAAATTATCTGTTTAATTGGTGCAAGTTATTTATAGTTTCAGTGTATAACTGAGATTATGAAAGTTTAAGGAAAATTTATGACTGAAAAAGAAAAAATGTTATCGGGCCTTTGGTATGATGCAAACTTTGACGAGGTTTTAGTAAAGGATAGAATTATTGCACAAGATTTGTGTATGGAATTTAATACCACAAAACCTAGCGATGAAAAATCAAAAAAAATTTTGGATAAGCTAATTCCAAATATGGACAAAACTGCGGGTATTACCCCTCCTTTTCAATGCGATTATGGCTGGAATATTGAAATAGGAGAATGTAGCGATATAAATAGAAACTGTTATTTTATGGATGGTGGAAAAATTTCTATAGGAAAGAACGTCTACATGGGACCTAACTGTGGACTATATACTGCAAATCATCCCCTAGATTTCAAAACTAGAAATAAAGGGTTAGAACTAGCTGAACCTATTTCCATTGGAGATAGTGTATGGATAGGTGGAAATGTCGTTATTTTACCAGGTGTTACTATAGGATCAGGTTCTGTAATAGGAGCTGGAAGTGTTGTCAAAGACTCTATCCCGGAAAATAGTTTGGCAGTTGGAAATCCTGCAAAAGTAATTCGAAAAATTGAACAAAAATAATAAACGTCCCACAATTTATTTTTAAAATTGTGGGACGTTTTTAAACTTTTCACTTTTAACTCTTAACTTTTAACTGTTTTTTAAACTATTCCTATTATTTTATTCACATCATCAATGCCTTGTTCTTCCAAGTATTTTTCTATGCCATCTATAATGTCTAGTCCGATATCTGGTTTCATAAATGTGGCTGTGCCTACTTGGATTACAGTGGCTCCTGCTAGTAGAAATTCTATGGCATCTCTTGCTGTGCTGATGCCCCCTAGTCCCATTATGGGAATTTTCACTTCTTGGGCTACTTGGTGAACCATTCGAAGAGCTATTGGTTTAACCGCTGGACCTGAAAGTCCTGCGTAGATATTATTAAAAATCGGTTCTTTTTTATAAATATCTATTGCCATTCCTAAAAATGTATTTACCAAGGAAACTCCGTCTGCTCCTTCTTCTTCACACATCTTCGCCATCTCTACTATATCTCTTGCATTGGGAGAAAGTTTAATCACGAGTTTATGATCGGTGTTTTGGCGAACTTTTCTTACCAAGTCTCTTGCCACGTCACAATCTACTCCGAAACTCATGCCCCCTTCTTTTACATTTGGACAGGAAATATTTAGCTCTATTATGTCGATGCTCTTGTGGGGATTTAAAATTTCTATCCCTTTTAAATAATCATATTCGCTATTTCCACCTAAGTTGACTATGTGAACAATGTCTTTGTCTTCTAGATATGGAACTATTTCATCTGCATATCGTCTGACGCCGATATTTTCTAGTCCAATGCTGTTCATAACTCCTGCTGGACTTTCCCAAATTCGATTGCCCTTATTTCCTGGAGAGCCGTTAAGAGTAAGTCCCTTTGTAGAAATTCCCCCAAGCTTTTCTAAGTCGTACATCTCGTAGAGAATATCTCCATATCCTGCTGTACCTGATGCTAGAGCCAAAGGATTTTTAAACTCCACTCCAGCAAAATTCACTTTTAAATTAGTCAAGTTCAAAAACCTCCTCTCCTAAAAACACTGGTCCGTCTTTACAAACTAGCTTATTTCCATCGGCAGTGTGTTGGGTACATCCTGAGCAAACGCCGAAACCGCAGCCCATTTTCTTTTCGAATGAAGCGTAAAGTGGAATGCCCGCTGCTTTTGTATTTTCGTAGACATCTTCCATAAGTCTCTCTGGTCCACAAGTGTAAACTACATCATAATCCGCATAATTAGGTAGAGCTACAACTCGTTCATTGGTTTTTAATACCAAATTATCTGATGCCTCTGTCAGTTCTTCTCGAATTATTTCTTCTCCTCTAAGTGAAAAATAAATATCCACTTCGGTTCCAACCTTTTTAAGTTCTTTTCCCAAATAATAAAGTGGTGCTATCCCAATTCCTCCACCGATTAAAAGAGCTTTGGCATTTTCTTTTAACGGAAAACCTAATCCATAAGGACCGTCCAAGGTTATTTCATCCCCAGATTCTAATTTCGTGAGGTTTTCTGTGCCTTCTCCTACTACTCTATACAAAAACGAAACTTCTTCGTCATTTGCATCGTAGACACTGATCGGTCTGGACAAAACTGGTTGGATATCCCAGGACCTAAGCATATAAAACTGCCCAGGTTTTGCTTCATTATCTTTTTTTATTTTTATAATATAATACTCTTTGTTTTTTAATTGTTCATTTGAAATTACTATTCCCATATACTTTCCTTTCTAAAAGAAAAATCTTTCTTCCACTCTTGGATCTTTTTCGCCGTTCATCAAAGACAATCCAACTGTTATTATAATATTTCCGAAAAATGCCCACATAAATCCTGGATAACCCATCGGAGTAAGTTGCAAAATTCTAAGTGCGAATAATGTTACGATACCAAATGTCATACCAGCTGCAACACCTTGTCTAGAAACTTTCTTCCAATATAAACTCAAGATAAATCCTGGCGCCAATTGGGCAAGTCCTGTATAGGCTACGTCTTGTACAACTTGTACTAGAGTTGCTGGTGGTTTTAATGCTATCGCTGCAGAAATAACTGCTATTACTACAATAATAATTCTAGTCACTCTCATATTTTCTGCATCAGATACTGTGTCTTTCTTTTTGTAAAGTACTAAGTCTTGTGACACAATTTTAGTAACTTCAAGAAGCATAGAGTTTATTGTAGACATTCCCGCTGCCGTTGCTGCTGCCATTATTATAGCCGCTACAAGCCAGTTAGAATAATTCTTCATCATCAATGGTAATACATTGTCTGCTGCATCTAGAGTTCCAAGTAATTGATGTCCTGCAAGTCCTACAAATAAAGTTGAAAATGCATAAATTAAAACTTGGGATACTGGAATACTAATTGCCGACATGGCGATAGCCTTTTTGTCCTTTGCCATAAGGGATCTTGCCCAAATATGTGGACAGAACCAAATTCCAAATGGCAATACGATAAATTGCATTATCCAATACTTATTCGCATAAAGTCCCTTTGGACCTGGACGAGATAATAATTCTGGTGCAGTTTCTAGGGTTTTTTGGAACAGACTTTGGATTCCTCCTACTGGTACCAATGCTATTACTGCTGCAATTACAATTCCTATCATAAGCACAACTGCTTGCACAGCGTCTATAAGTACTACACCACTAGCTCCACCTACTGAAACGTATATCAAAGAAAAAATTACGCCGATTAAAATTGCTACGTTATAAGGAACTAATCCTCCTGTTACTACTTGCATCGCTCTTGCATTTCCTACATATTGCATGGACAAGAACACCATTGTCATTGTTACTGAGATTACAGATGCCAAAATATTTAGATATCTACTTTGGAATCTATCTTCCATATATTCTCCAATAGAGATATAGTTGTATCTATTAGCCAAAATTCTAATTCTATTTCCAAAATAAAGTACCATTAGTGCTACCCAAACTTGGCTCAAAATAAGTACCATATAAGAGATGCCGTGGGTGTAATACATTCCCGGAGCTCCTAAAAACGCAAATGTACTTTGCATCGCTGCTATCATCGTAAGCGGTAGTAAGACTGCGTTTACTCCTCTACTAGCCATAAAGAAACTCTCAGCACTTTCTTTTTCTTTAGACTCTTTTCTTTTTTTGTTGTAGATAATTAGAATTAAAGAAGCTAAATATCCTACTATTATTATAAAACTAAAAACTTGAATGCTTGACATTTTAATCCTCTCCTTCGTCACTGTCTACAAACTGTTTCGCAACTATCAATACGAAAATTAAATTTATCGCCATAAGTCCCCACCAATAAAGCAGCGGCCCAGGCAACCATCCAAAAAATATTGGATCTGGAGTTGCAGTAAATTGAGTTGGCACCATACCCGCTAACAATAGCACTACAAAAATGCCCAAAATCAATTTGTGATTCATCTTCTTCATAATATTTCCCCTTTCGAATAAACTACCTTTCCTCTAACTATCGTGTACTTTATTTTTCCTTGTAATTCCTCACCGATATAAGGTGAATTGCTAGATTTGGATTTAAAATTTTCAACTGTGTAAGTTTCATTTTCATCAAAAATCGTCACATCTCCAACTGAACCAACTTCTAAAGTACCAGCATTTAATTTGTATAATCTTGCAGGGTTAATCGTCATCTTCTCTATTAGTTTGTTGATACTGATTATTCCCTTAGAAGTTAAATTTGTAATTCCCAAAGACAAAGAAGTCTCTAAGCCGATTAATCCGCTCATGGCTTTTTCTATGGGACCTGATTTTTCTTCAGCCGCGTGAGGTGCGTGATCCGTTGCTATAATTGTGAGCGTGTTATCTGCAAGTCCTTTTAATATTTCCCGTCTGTCATCTTCTGTTCTTATAGGAGGGTTTATTTTTGCAAGAGCTCCTTTCTCAAGTAGAATTTCTTCAGTCTTGGAGAAATGATTTGGAGTTACTTCCGCATATAGATTTGCTCCTTTATTTTTATATCTTCTTACAATATCTACCGCCTCACCAGATGAGATATGTTGGATACAAATTTTTCCCCCTGTGTGCAGGCTAAGTGCCGCATCTCTAGCTACCATAATATCTTCTGAGACATTGGGCGCTCCGCCTAATCCTAATTCCTTTGAAACCTTTCCTTCGTTTATTCCATTTACCTTATTCAAAGCAGGATGTTCTTCATGAAATGAAATCGGTACGTCTAAATTTTTCGCCCTTTCAATTCCCTCTAATACGATATTTATATTCATATTGGGAATTCCATCATCAGAAAATCCTACCGCGCCGTTTTCAATCATCTCTTCCATGTCCACCAGCTCTTCGCCTTTTAAGCCTTTGGTTAAAGCAGAAATGGTGTAGACGTTGATGATAGATTCTTTTGCTCGGTCAGTAAAATACTTTAACGTCTCTAAATTGTCCATAACTGGATTTGTATTAGCCATACAGATTACACTTGTATAACCGCCGGCAGCTGCAGCTTCAGATCCTGAAAAAATATCTTCTTTGTAAAGAAATCCTGGGTCTCTAAAATGCACATGAGCATCTACAAATCCTGGTGAGACTATAAATCCTTTGGCATCGACTACTTCTTCTTCATTATTGGGTTCTAAATTTTCTCCAATCTCTGAAACTTTTCCATCTGTAATTCTCAAATCAAGTAGTCCATCTAGATCTTGACTCGGGTCTATTAGTCTTCCATTTTTGATTAACATATATGTCCTCCTCGTAATTTGGTGAGTAAAAATTCTACTCCTTTGCAATAAATTCCAAATACTTTAATCCGTAATACAATTTTACAATATCCTCGAAATTAGATAAATATAATTCGGTTTTCTCCTCGATACTTCCTAATCTGTATCTAATTGTATTTTTATGAAGATACAATTCCTCCGAAGTCTCCATGATATTGAAATTATTTTTTAAATACGCTTTCAATGTGTTAAGTTCTTCGAAATTCAAATCCAATAAGTATCTTTGATAGTATCTTTTCCCCTTTGTGTTATAGAAATTGTATTCGTTTATATATTCTTCAATATCGTCTTTTAAGTATAAATTAATTCCTTCTCTTTTTATTTCGCCATACCTGTCTAAAACTTTGTATAGCATTTCAAAATCTCTTTTTATTTCCAATATGTTTTTGTTAATATCCCCAACGATGAACAAGCAATCGTAGGTTTTAGACAATTCAGTTTTCAATAAAGTCAAATGTTTTTTTAAGTCTTCATCATTTTTAGAAATAATCGTATTCACATTAAACTTACTGTATCTAGTTTTATAAGTAGTGACACTTTCGCTGAAAATATCTCCACATTTATCCGAAGTACTTAAAACATTTACAAAATACAAGTCACCCAAATCACTCACATTGAAAAGTCTATTCAATTCATTGAGTTCAAATTCGTCTACATTTTGTCCTCGCAAAAATTTTCTTAAAACATTTTCGATACAAAATATATCTTCCTCTTCTCTATGAATAATCCTAGTTCCAGAACCAATAATTTCCACATAAGTCATATTACTAGGTATCAAGAGTATGGGAATTTCCAATTCTTCGGCAATACTTATGACACTTGAATCCAATTTTTTTACATAAGGCCCTAGTTTTACTAACAATCCACTGCAATTTACAGTTTTTAGCTCTCGAATTAAATCGATTTGGGCATCTACAGAATCCTTGACAGCATACAAACTAGTAAGCACCAACTCATTTCCATGAAGCCACCTGGAGACTTCGGGAACTTCCATCACTGTTATTTCTTTTACCAGCTTATCTGGCATATTCTTTGAAGTTAAATAAGTAATCCTATCCAAACCTCTATGCAACAATAACTCACTGAGTTTCACCAATTCCATCACCTTCTTTGATATTGAAGCTTCATCAATACAATTTTACTCTATCATTATAGCAATTGATTTTTCTTTAGTAGATATTTTAATATAATTTCTCCACCTAATGCCATGTTTTCTACGCTGGCGTACTCCAAGGGATTGTGACTGATGCCGCCTTTACAAGGTATGAAAATCAAAACTGATTCAAACAATTCATTCATCTTCAAACAATCATGGCTGGCTCCACTAGGCATAATTTGGTATTTGTAATTATCTTTTTTTGCTATTTCTTCAAATTCTTTTATCATCCTACTGGATAAATGTGCAGCTGGAGTTTTTCCTGTTATTTCTATTCTATAAGATAGATTTCTTTTTTTACAAATTTTTTCTATGGACTTCACTACTTTTTCTTTCAAGATATTCATAGACTCGTTGTGAATGTCTCTTAAGTCTACAGAAAATTTCGTAACCCCTGGAACTACATTCATAGCATTTGGATGATTTTCTATAAATCCTACTGTACCGACAGAAGTTTCAGTTTCTGTAGAGGCTAGTTTTTCTACTTCCAAGATTATTTCAGCAACAGCCGCCAAACTATCTATTCTCAAATCCATGGGAGTAGCCCCAGCATGCTCTGCCATACCATCTACTTCTCCGAGGATTTTTATCCCACCTGCAATTACATTTACTATTCCTATTTCATTATTATTTTCTTCCAGAACTCTTCCTTGTTCAATATGTAATTCTGTATAGTCTATAACGCCGTCAATAGTTTTGGGATTATGTGAATATCCCCTTTCAGTAAATATCTCTTCCAGTGTAATTCCATCTAATCCTTTTAAATTCTTTACATCATCAAACTTCGTCAATCCTGAAATCAATCCACTTCCCATAAGGGCACTCATGAAGTTTGCAGATTCCTCACATCTAAAAGCCACGGTTTTTACAGGAATAGTTTTTCCTTGTTCTACTAATAATTTCATAACGGCAAGTCCAACTGCCACCCCTACTATTCCGTCATAACGTCCTGCATTTATAACAGAATCTAGATGGGAACCCATCAAATGATATTTATCAAACTCTCCTAGATATGCATAACTATTTCCCACTTCGTCTACTTCGGTATTTAATCCAAATGATTTAGCCATTTCCAAAAATTTATTGTGCATCTGATCTTCTACTTCAGAATACCCCAATCTAGTTACGCCACCTTCTGTCGAAGCACCAATGGGATAAAATTCTTTCATTATGTAATCAATATTTTTTTGCAATTCCAATTTCATAATAACTTCTCCTGTTTGATTCTCACACTTTTCGCGAAATGAAAACCTTTTCTTAGCTTATATGTTATCAATTACAAAATTACTTTTCAATGTACCATAATAAAAAATTTTATAAATTGTTTTGTACTTACATACAAAATATACTTTAATAAATAAAAAATCTGCCACTCGTGTGGGTTCAAGTAGCAGATTTTATATTAAGTTAACTATTCAATTTAGATAATTCCCCTAATCTCTTCCAAGTTTTTTATATTATTTTTTTCCATATAACTTTCCAAATCTTCAATTATTTTTACCATAGCTAACGGATCTGAAAAAGTTGCAGTTCCTATTTGGACTGCTGTTGCTCCTGCCATAATATATTCTAGGACATCTTTATAATTCATAATCCCACCTAGTCCAATTACTGGAATATTTACATTCTTGCAAACTTCGTAAACCATTCGAAGGGCTATGGGTTTAATTGCTGGACCTGATAGTCCGGCAGTTACATTATCAAAAACTGGCTTTCTGTTTTCTATATCTATCGCCATGGCTTTAAATGTATTTACTAGAGATAGTCCATCTGCTCCTGCTTCTTCACAAGCTATTCCCATTTCGATTATATCTTCTGCATTGGGAGATAATTTTACAATCATGGGTTTTTTTGAAATTTTTTTAGCCTGAGTGACTATATCAAAGGCTGAGTCGCATTTAATTCCAAATGCCATTCCTCCCTCTTTCACATTGGGACACGAAATATTTAATTCGATAAAATCTATATTTGTGTCATTTATCTCTTCGATTATTTTTAAATATTCATCAATATAACTCCCACTGACATTAACCAAAACTCTTGTGTCCAATGATTCCAAAAAAGGAATTTCGTCTTGT
>JAAZCH010000143.1 GCA_012513395.1 Tissierellia bacterium | reverse complement strand
TTCCTTGAATTATTAAATTTATTTAATATAATAGTTGATGTGGAGGTGTAAAATGAAAAAATTTGCATTATTAATGGCATTAATGCTGTGCTTAGTTAGTTTAGTTGCATGTGGCGACAAAAAACCAGCAGAAGCTCCAGCTGATGCACCAGCAGCAGGTGAAACTTTAACAGGAACTGCAGAAGGATTCTCAAATGATACTGAAATTGAAGTTGAAGTTGTAAAAGACGGAGACACAATTACAGCTGTAACTGTTACAAATCACGGAGAATCTATTGAAGGCGTAGACGGAGTTTCTGAAAAAGTTGTAGAAGCTATAGATGCTATTCCAGCAGCTATCGTTGAAGCTAACGGTACTGACGGAGTAGAAATTATTTCAGGCGCTACATATACAAGCGAAGGTATTATGAACGCTGTAAACAGCGCATTAGGACAATAATTTTATACGTATTCAAGAGAGCTTGCAAATGCAGGCTCTTTTAATTTATAATAAACAATATGAAAAAATATTATGCAGTCAAAAAAGGTAAGACTCCTGGAATTTATGGAACTTGGGATGAATGTAAAGAACAAGTAAGTGGTTACAGTGGAGCAGAATACAAAAAATTTAATACAGAATCAGAAGCTTTGGAGTTTATCGGCGTGGAAAAAGAAGTTTCTTTTGAAAAAAATATTTCTGACGATACACTAATAGCATATGTGGACGGCAGCTTTAATGTTAGAGATGGCAGTTACAGTTATGGCGCAGTAATAATTTCTGACAATGATGTTCAGACTTTCAGTGAACGATTTAAAAAAGATAAGTATTCAGAACATAGAAATGTAATCGGCGAGATAAGAGGTTCGGTTTTTGCTATGGATTTTGCAGTGAAAAATGGCTATAAAAATTTAATCCTTCATTACGATTATGAAGGAATAGCCAGATGGGCCAGTGGATCTTGGAAGAGAAACAAGGAAGCCACCCAAAAATATCACGACTATTTCCAAAGGATAAAATCAAAGCTTAATGTAGAATTTGTAAAAGTGAAAGCCCACTCAGGGGATAAGTATAACGAGATGGCAGATGATCTAGCTAAGAAGGCCATAATAAAAGAAGTTTAATTTTGCGTAAATGCAAAATTAAACTTCTACTTTTTTTCCAACTTGAATATAAGGAATTCTATTTCTATTTAATAATTCAATTGCGTAATCGTCAATTCTATACCCTTCAAGATAATAAATTGCTGAAACACCTGCTTGTATAAGAGCCTTGGTACAATTTAAACATGGAAAATGAGTTACATATGCTTTAGTATTTTTTACTGAAATTCCTTCTTTAGCGCAGTATAATAATGCGTTCATTTCAGCATGAATCGTTGCAATACAATGTCCATCTCGCATAGTATGTCCAATTTCATCACAGTGAGGATTGCCACTTACTGAGCCATTATATCCAGTAGAAACGATACGGTTACTTTCGTTTACCAACACGCATCCCACAAAAGCCCGATCGCATGTAGATCTTTGTGCAACCATTTTACTTATTTCCATAAAATATTCATCCCAACTTAGTCTTGCCATCTTTTCAACTCCTTCAAAATATACTATAATGATATACGTAAGCAATCAAAAATTCAATATAATTTTAGGAGGTGCAAGATGTTACAAGAATTTAAAGATTTTATTAATAGGGGTAATGTTCTTGACATGGCAGTAGGGGTAGTAATGGGGGGAGCATTTGGTGCTATCGTATCTAGTTTAGTAGATGGAATAGTTATGCCTTTAGTAAGTCTAATTACTGGAGGAGGTAATTTTTCTGGCAAGTTTGTTGCTTTAGATGGAAATACCTATGCTACTATAGCAGATGCTGAAGCAGCCGGAGCAGCGACTTTAAACTATGGTGCTTTGATTCAAGCTACTATTGATTTTCTTATCATTTCGTTTGTAATTTTTATATTTATCAAACAAATCAATAAAATGAAAAAAGCAGAACCTGAAGCTGAGCCGACAACTAAAACTTGTCCTTTCTGTAAAACAGAAATCGACATTGAAGCGACTAGATGTCCAAACTGTACTTCAGAACTAGCAGCATAACTTATTGCAGGAGAAATCCTGCGCTACATATAGAATTGAGGTTAACTAATGATAGGTTTAGCTCTAGAAGGCGGAGGAGCCAAAGGCTCTTACCAAGTAGGAGCTTATAAAGCGTTAAAGGAATTGGGATATAAGTTTGATTATATAGTTGGAACGTCCATTGGAGCAATAAATGGCGTAATATTTGCCCAACACGATGAGGAAATAGCAGAAAGAGTTTGGTCAGATATCAAGTATTCTACAGTCGTAGATGCAGATGACAAAAGAATACAAAGATTTATCAACGAAGATTTAACTTTTAGTAATCTCAAAGAAAAATTTGAACTTATTAAGGAAGTTGTGTCTGAAGGCGGATTCGACACAACTCCCTTTAAAGAGCTGTTGGAACAATACGTAGATGAAGAAAAATTAAGAAGATCTGATATAAGATTCGGATTAGTTACAGTTGATTTGTCAAATATGAAACCGATTGAAGTTTTTATTGAGGATATGGAACCAGGAAGCTTGAAACAATATCTATACGCCTCTAGTAATTTGCCGATATTTAGACAAGAACCTATTGATGGAAGATATTTAATAGATGGAGGATTTTATTCCAATAATCCTGTCAAAATGATAGAAGATAAGTGCGATGAAGTCATAAATATTTTACTTTACCCCAATAGGCTTCTTCATCTGACCTCTGCAGGAAAAAATGTCAAGACTATAATGCCTAGAGAAAAACTAGCAGATATTATGAACTTTAATAGTGTAGACGCTAGATATGGAATAGAATTGGGATATCATGATACTTATAAATATTTTCAAAACTTATTAGGGGATAAATATTATATTATAGACCCAGGAGAGGAATACTCACTAAATTATATCGCAAAATTATATGAGTATTTTAAAGAAGGCGAGCCTGCATATCGATCATTGCGACAGTTTTTAGAACTATGGGTTTCAGATTATATTAAGAAAAATAAGCTGAATAAGGATTTAAATTACAGCGAAGTTATTGCAGCCATGTTGGAAAAACTAGCCATATGTCTGGGGGTAGAGAGATTTAAAATTTACGATATAAATGAATTGGCAAAAGTTATTTTTGAAGATGAAAAATATCCTGATTATAAATATACATTTTATCAAGAAAGCAAAATAGTGGATATTATAAACAGCAAGAATATACTTGGCGAAGGAGATTGACATGAGAAGAAAAGACAGACAAATGGATGAAGCTTTCGCTTTGAGTGTAATCGACAAATCGGAATTTGGTGTTCTAGGCATATGCAAAGATAGCGTATATACTATGCCTCTTTCTATAGTGAGAGATGGGAAGACCCTATACTTTCACAGTGCTCCAGAGGGAAGAAAGATAGAGATGTTAGCAGACGGAAGTGAAGTTTCTGTATCTTTTATCAGTAGAGTAAATGTCCCTAGTGTTCTAACTAGAGAAGAAATACTCCAAAAAATAGAAGCTAAGAAGTTTGCGGAAATAGGCTCTAAAGTTTTCACTACTGAATTTGAAAGTGCCCACGTGGAAGGAAAGGTTTTTCAAGTCAAGGACGAAGGTGAGATGGTAAAAGCGCTAATGCTAATTGCAAAAAAATATACACCAGAGTTGGCGGATCTAGCAGAAGAATTTATTAAAAATAGCCTTCCTCGCACAAAAGTATATAAGATTTTAATAGACGAAATAAAAGGCAAGCGAAAAAAATTTGATGAATTTGGTGAAGAGATGAAATTTGGAAGAATGAAATAATTATTTCTTTAATTATTTGAAATATATAAAAATTTGATATTGGATAATTTGTAAGGGGAAAATTATGAGAAGCAATGACATTTGGGAGAATGGAATAAGTCCTTTTCAAATTGAACAAGATTAAAAAACAAATTCCGAGAGTTATGAAGAGATATTCTAAAAAAGGATATCTTTTTTTATTTGCAAAATAATATTGACAAAAAACAAGAGTACATATACAATATAAACAGTAAGAACATAAATGATACTTATGGAGGAACCATGAATATTATTATTAGAAATTCCAGCGATATGCCAATTTACGAGCAAATCAAAGAGCAATTAAAAAAACAAATTATAGAGGGAAAACTCAAAGAAGGAGAGCAATTACCTTCAATTCGTTATCTTGCGAAGGAACTTCGAATAAGTGTTATAACGACAAAAAGAGCTTATGACGAATTAGAAATTGAGGGATTTATTAATTCTGTACAAGGCAAAGGATCCTTTGTCGCTATACAAAATCAAGACCTCATAAGAGAAGAATATCTAAAGAAAATTGAAAACTATTTGAGCGAAGCTTTATATTATGCAAGAGTATCAAAAATATCCAAAGAAGATATAAAAATTATGATAGATGCACTGGAGGAAGAGAATGAATAATATAGAAATAAGAAATCTTATAAAAGAATATAAAAATTTTAGATTAGGTCCTATTGACTTAGATATTCCTAAGGGAGTAATAGTAGGATTTATTGGGGAGAATGGATCGGGGAAAACTACCACAATCAAATTGATTTTAGATTTGATACATAAAACAAATGGTGAAATTAAAATCTTTGGGAAAAATTTAGAGGGCAATCACGAAATATTAAATGATATCGGCGTAGTATTCGACGAACTGAATTTACATGAATTTCTAACCATAATAGATATAGATAAAATGTTTGCGAATATTTATCAAAATTGGTCTTCTTCGGATTTCGATTCATTTA
>JAAZCH010000142.1 GCA_012513395.1 Tissierellia bacterium | reverse complement strand
CTTATAACTATTGTAGCATAATATAGACTTATCTACTTCATCTATTAATGTAATTGGATACACATTTGGGTATTCTAAAATAATTTCTCCTTTTTCAAAGATTGTAAGTAAGACGAAACCGAAGATAAGAATCATAACAAATATATAAATGCTGATCTTCCCATAATCTTTATGAATCTTCCAAAATCGGCGAGAAACATATCCACCCATAAGAAGCATATTAATACAAAGATCAACTTGGCCTTTAAAGTTCCTATAACGTTGGGAGTACGTAATAAATATAAAAAAATTAAGTTGACAGAAACAATCCCAATTTTTAAAGCTTTAGTCTTTTCATCCTTATCTTTTAATACATGACTATCCAAAGCCCCAAAGAGAACTAAACTACTAAAACCATAAAATATTATCCAATATAAAATTTCTTCTTCAAATATAATGCGTTTAGCAAAAGCTTCCATTTAATCTCCTATTCTTTAATTTCTGTATTTAAAAACATACCCATAGTAAGTCTAAAATATAATTTATTAAAAATCCAAATATAATACTTAACATAAAATAAAACCCAATATCCGAAATAGATTTATCTACTTTTGCTATTTTTTGTTTTGAATAAACAGAAATTATCAAGGGGACTATAATCATTACAATCAGCCCCCATTTATCATTTTCAAAAATATTAATGTATTTGCCTAAGAAAAACCAATTAACTATAAAAAATAAATTTTTTAAATACATTTTTAATAAATCTCGATATTTGATATCAAAATTCTCAATGGTTTTTAATTTATTTAAAAATATATCGAAAATCAGAATTGTAATTGTAAATATAAAAACACTTAATGAAGCTTCCATGTCTTACTCCTTTTATTAAAAATCTATTGTCTGAGTTTTACATGTATAAAACTCAGACAATAGCATGCTAATTATTTTGAAATATTTTCTATTATTTTATTCATTTCATTATCTGATAATTCTCCTGTTATAATACATTCTATTCCATTTTGTTGCCACATTGCATATTTTCTTCCATCTTTCTCCCAGTAATAGGATAAATTACCTTTTGTTTCTTTTGTAACAATTTCAGAATCTTCTGTATTTATTTTCTTTGTCTCCAATTCTGATGACAATAAAGTAAATGTTATATGGATTACACTTCCAGATTTATTGATATATTCAAATCCAATCATATTATCCAAATCATGAACTTGCGTCAACTCAAATCCATCTGGTACATAATTTATCTTCAATTCGCCTATCTCCGCCTTATCCACATAATCTTCGTCTATTTTATCTGGTGTGAATATGCTGTATTCTTGGAATTTTTCTATTGCCCAGCCGAATAGTTTTTCTCTGGCTTTCACATTAGTTCCTAGAACTATGGATAGTGTCATTCCTAAAACTAGAATGAACATGGCTACTCTTTTGACAATTCTCATATAGCTTTTTTCTACTTTTATATTTATTTCTCGCATAGTTCGTTTAAAACTTCTGGTGTATTTAGGTTTTTCTATTATATCTTCTGGGATTTTTGTGTATTCTATCAGGGCTATTTCTACTGCTGATTTTAGAGATTCTTCTGCTATCCATTTTTCTTCTAGATTTATTGCATTTGCTAGTAGTCTTTTTATAAAAATGAGTTTGTCTTTGGCATTTTTTATTTCGTATATTTCTTCTGTGTTTGTCGGTGTTAGATTGAATGAATATTTTGCAAAGAGTATGTTTTTGTAGTCTATGGGGAGGGCTAATATTCTTTTAGAAAGTTTTTCTATTTTTTCTGGTGATAGGATTTCATAGGATATCTTTTCTAAATCCAATCTGGATAGTTCTTCTAGTTCCATTTCATGTGAGGATTTTACGGCTTTTGATATTTTTTCTTCTATTTTATTTTTCATTTCCGTAATCCTCCTCATAGTATTTTTTTAGTTTTGTGAGTATTCTCTGTCCACGTTTTTTTGCTGCTTCTTCTGAAATTCCTAGAACTTCGCCAATCTGCCTATAACTTTGTTTCTCTGCGTAACGAAGTATTAGCAGATCCTTTTCTAGTAGCTTTAATCGATTTACATATTTTACTAACTTTTCTATATCTATATTTAAAATGAATTCTGCTTCTGTGGATTTCTCATCTGCAATTTGATAAATCTCATCCGTCACTACTAGATTTTTTCTCTTGCGAATAATATTTATGCTTTCTCTCTTCACTATAGTAACGCAATAAGGGTCGATTTGGGGACATGGTAATGCCATAATTTTTTCAATGCTTTCCATAATATTTACAAATGAGTTCGCCACTGCTTCTTGGGTATCGGATTTTTCTTTTAAAATATTAAATGCCACTTTATACATTTTAAAATTTAGTCGCAGAAATAATTTTTCTACAAATTCTCTTTCATCAAAGTTTAAACTTGCCAAAAATATTATCACCAAATCACCTCCATTTTGAATAGTTAGTAAATTGAGGCCTACAGCAAAGTTAAACTTAGCCGTAGGCCTCTACTAATTCATCTGCAAACCAGTCATACAATTACATTTTCAATTCGTATGACTAGAACGTAGGCTAAAATCTAATGAATTACAATCTACTAATTACTAATTAATATCTACTATCTATTTAAGTTCTCCCATCATCTGATACAAAAAGTCGTGGACATTTGTAACAAGTGTCTTTACCTCCAACGTTCCTCTGTCTGTAAGTTTGTTTACTGAAAATTCTTGGAGGTCTACTGAATAGATGTAGACTGGTCTGGTTACGCCGTTAAAGGTATTGTATGATGGCGTCATATTTCCTGATGCGATTGTAAACAAAACCGATGATAGACATATGAGCATCGTAGCTTTTCTTGTGTGAAATCTCATGGCGTCTTGGGCTTCGTAGGCGTTGTTGTAAGTTTCTGGAAGTTTGTATCTGTCTCTTATG
>JAAZCH010000141.1 GCA_012513395.1 Tissierellia bacterium | reverse complement strand
TAAAAAGATATTGAGAAGCTCAGAGTTTTTATAAGAAAAAATAACAAAATAAAAAAGCATCAACACCATCAACTGATTGCAAAAGTACGAAAGGACTTTCTTTACGACCCAACGCAGTCTTTTTTTGGTCGTAATACGTCCTTCGTTTGCGCAAAAACGAGGGGGTGTAAAAAATGCTAAATCGAACGTTAAATTTTCTTAAGGTATCAAAAAGAGGATTAATTAATATAATCCTCGGGGCTATAATTATGGCCTTTACGATAGTGAATGTTCACGATCCTGCACAAATTACAGAAGGTGGGATTTTGGGACTGGCAATGTTATCATACAAAGTATTGGATTTTAATCCGTCGATAATGACGCCGATTTTGGACTTACTATGTTTTGCCTTTGCCTTTACATTTTTTGGAAAAAACTTTCTAAAAAAGACGGCAGTGGCATCCTTGGTGTTTTCTTTTAGCTATAAATTATTTATGCTTGCGGGTCCAATAATGCCTAGTATGTATAATTATCCTTTGATGGCGGCAATTGTCGGAGGAATTGGAATTGGAGTAGGCTGTGGTCTTGTTATCATTCAAGGCTGTGCAGCTGGTGGAGATGACGCGTTAGTATTTATTATATCCAAAAGATTTAGTATAGGAATGTCTAAGGCGTATTTAATTACTGATATAGTAGTTTTGATTTTATCTTTAATCTACATTCCATTTGGTAGAATCTTATTTTCAGTCGTAACGACGATTGTTTCATCTGTTATGGTGGGACAATTTGAAGTAAGAAAACCAGAAAAAGCTAGTTTACAATTAACAGTTAATAGTTAATTTTAACAAATAATGAGACTGCAAAGGCGCTTGACATTGTAATAATGTTGGGCGCCTTTTATGTATAAAGAAAATCATATAAAAAATATTTTTCTATTTATTCAAATAGGGTACAATAAAATAAAAGTATTAAGTTGAAATAAAGGGGGATAAAATTGATACTAGAGAAATTTAAAGAAGTATTGGCTACTGTTTTGCCGATTTCTATTTTAGTAATTATTTTTAACTTTACTATTATCCCTGTAGACAATGAGTATATGATTCGATTTGTCATAGGGGCCACGATGATTATTATAGGTTTGACGATATTTTTATTAGGTGTAGATATTGGGATAACACCCATAGGTGAGACCATGGGTTCGAGAATAGTCTTAAGTAATAAGATTTGGATAGTTGCTGCAATGGGTTTGCTTTTGGGATTTGTTATATCTGTTGCAGAGCCTGATTTACACATTCTAGCTGGCCAAGTGGAGAAAGTTACTATGGAGGTTCTGGGAAAGAATATTCTGGTAGTCGTGGTGTCCGTAGGGGTTGCAGTTTTAATTTCCTTGGGAATGCTTCGAATCGTGTATTCCTTTCCTTTAAATAAATTTTTGTTTATGACTTATATATTTATTTTAATCTTCGGATACTTCGCAGAATCATTTTTTATTTCAGTTGCATTTGATGCATCTGGATCCACCACTGGAGCTTTGACGGTTCCATTTATACTAGCCCTTGCCTTGGGTGCATCTTCTATGAACAAGGATTCAGAATCAGCTGAAGTAGATAGTTTTGGGTTAGTTGGCATTGCTTCTGCTGGTGCTATTTTGGGAGTTTTAATTTTAAATATGTTTGTAAAACCTAATCTAGATGCTACTCCAGATTTATCAAGTACAGGCAAAATTGGAATTATCGGTCCGTTTTTAAAGGAATTTCCCGTAGTTGCTTTTGAAATATTAATTGCCCTATTGCCAATTACAATTATTTATATAATTGCCAATAAGACGGCTTTCCGCCAAAGTAAACGCACGACTCAAAGGATATATTTTGGTATATTTTTGACTTTTTTGGGTTTAGTTTTGTTTCTAGTAGGAGTTAATGCAGGATTTATGGATGTGGGAAGATATATAGGATTGTATTTGGGTGAGAGAGGAAATAAGGTGCTAATAGTTTTCGTGGCATTCTTGTTGGGAATCTTGACTATACTAGCAGAGCCTGCAGTTCACGTTTTGACTAATCAAATTGAAGACGTGACCAGTGGCTATGTAAAAAAATCCACTGTTTTGATGACATTGTCCATAGGAGTAGGGATTGCAGTTGCCCTTTCCGTAGTTAAAATAATGGTACCAGGCATGGAGCTTTGGCATTTTCTGTTGCCAGGTTATATAATTGGATTTATTTTGTCTTACAGGGTTCCTAGTTTATTTGTGGGAATAGCTTTCGATTCAGGTGGAGTAGCTTCGGGACCTATGACGGCTACATTTATCTTAGCATATGCCCAAGGGATAGCTTCGTCTTTCGAATCTGCTGATTTATTGCTAGATGGATTTGGAACGATTGCTATGGTGGCGATGACGCCCGTTATAGCTTTGCAACTATTAGGAGTGGTGTACAATAGAACTGCTGTAAAGGAGGATTCAGATGTTTGATGTTGAACTTTCTGCCATTAGTATGGCTTTAGTGATAGTAGAAACAGGTAAAGGAAGTAAGGTATTGGAAATAGCTAGAGAAGCTGGAGTCCAAAGCGGGACAATTTTCTTAGGCAAAGGAACTGCCAGCAGAAATATTATAGATCGCCTTGGTTTATCTGATAGAAGAAAAGAATTGGTAATTATGATTGCTGAGACTGAAATCGCTACGAAGGCCATGGACAATATTTCAAGAATATTTAAATTTGAAAAACCTAATCATGGGATTGGATATATGGAAGATGTTTCAAATGTATGGGGAACAACTTCATGCACTGTGGGTTATAGAGATTTAGACGAAGGAGATGAGGACGTGTTCAACGCCATTTATACAATAGTAAATAGAGGATTAGCCGATGAAGTTATAGATGCTGCCCAAGGGGCAGGTTCCATGGGGGGAACTGTTATACATGCTAGGGGCTCAGGAATTGCTGAAAGACAAAAGGTATTTTCTATAACCATTGAGCCTGAAAAAGAAATCGTAATGATTTTGTCTCCAAGGGAAAAAACAGATGGCATAGTAAATGCTATAAGAGAAAAGATGAAAATAGACGAGCCGGGCAAGGGAATCATTTACGTTACCAACGTAGCCAAAACCTACGGCATCTTAAGAGAATAATTTTATGCGCTTTTATCGAAGTTGGATCGATTAAAGCGCATTTTTATTTTGTAAAAATTGACAGAGATTTATCGAGGTGTTACTATTATTTTGAATACAAATATAAGGAGATAACCTGTGGACAATCATTTTTATGATGAAGTTGAAAAAATAACCAAGGATTTA
Source organism: Tissierellia bacterium (assembly GCA_012513395.1). The sequence goes on along the minus strand of JAAZCH010000141.1, from coordinate 52,303 downwards.
GTTTCTATAGAAAGCATAGTAAAAAATGGATCTGAAAGCGATGTGGCAAGATACATTTACGATTATTATCAAGAACTAGATTATTTTAGAGAAAATCCTGAATTATTAATTTTTCAAAAGACAAAGGACGACCAAATAGAAAGACATAACACTATCTGTTTGTTAAAAGGCGAAAAAGAAAATACGAAAGAGACAATAGTGCTAATGGGACACATCGACACAGTGGGTGTGGAAGATTACAGTTACATAAAAGAATATGCTTTTACTCCTGACGAATTATTGGAAAAATTAAAACTTGAAGACCTAGACGCTGAAACTTATAAAGATCTTCAATCAGGAGACTATATGTTTGGACGAGGTGTTTTGGATATGAAATCCGGAGTCGCTGTTCAGATGGCCATCATCAAATATTTTAGCGAAAACTTAGATAAGTTAAATGGAAATATTATAGCAATAGCAGAATGTGACGAAGAAGATAGCTCTCACGGAATTATTTCTGCTTTGGACATACTAAATTCATGGAAAATAGAATATGAGCTAAACTATCTTGTGGCTATAAATTCTGACTTCACCACGCCTATGTATGAAGGAGACGAAAATAGATATGTATATTTAGGAACGGTGGGAAAATTACTTCCATCATTTTACATTGCAGGAGTAGAGACTCATGTGGGTAAAGCCTTTAGCGGGCTGGATCCCAATATGATTGCATCTGAGATAAATAAAAAATTGAATTTAAATACGAAGTATTGTGACATTGGCCAAGGAGAGACTACCTTGCCTCCAGTATGCTTACAGCTCAGGGATTTAAAACCCGAATACGATGTCCAAACTCCAATGGCTGCCAATTCCTATTATAATTATTCAACCCACTCTGCTACTCCTTTAGATGTTATTGAAAAAATGCGAGATTTAGCAAGGGATTCAGCTGATTCAGTTTTGGAATACATAAATGAAGAATATAAAAAATGGTGTCAGATGACGAATTCCAAATATTCTAAAATAGATTGGAATTTGGGAGTGTACACTTGGAATGAATATGAAGAAAAGCTAATTGACGACTACGGCGAAAGATATATAAACCACATGGAGGAATTTAAGAAAAAATTAGACTTAGAATATCCTGACATGAGCATTACGGAGTTTTCTTTAAAAATTATCCATGAAGCCTATAGTGAGTTTAGCAAGGGAGATGATCCAGCAATAATCATTTATTACGGTTCTCCATATTATCAAAACGTGGAGATACTAGGGCAAGACGAAAGGGAGATTAGAATAATTAAAAGCATAAAAAATGCAATTAGTTTGGCTTCTGATTATACTGACGATAAAATCCAGCTTAGATACTTTTATCCTTATATATCAGATAGTAGCTTTATGTTTTTACCTAGGGAAGATTCGGGTATTAAATCTTTTGAGGAGAATTTTCCTGCCTGGGGAATTAAATACAAGCACCCAGTAGAAAAAATTAAAAAAATCTCCATGCCAGTTATAAATATTGGAACATTTGGAAATGACGGGCATAAATTTACTGAGCGCGTGCATAAAACTTACACTTTTGAAATATTACCAAAATTAATATTGGGATTTTTGAATTCTCTTCTTTAGTAGGAATCGAGGTTGTAAACTTGACATACCTTGGTAATTAATCTAAACTTAGAATAGATAAAATCATAAAATATGTACAGATTTTTGAATTAATCATAGGGGGAAATATGAAAGTTTTTATTTTTGATATGGATGGCACATTTGTAGATTCCATGGAGTATTGGAATAATTTGATGACTAACTATTTAAAATCCAAAGGTGTCACTCCTGAGGAGAACTTAATGGATGACATTGTAAGCTTAACCTTGCATGATGGAATCAAATATACCAAGGACAGATACGAATTAAGAGAATCTGCAGAAGAGATTCTAGATGAGATGAAAGCATTAATTGGATATAATTACAAAAATACTTTTAATATTGACCCTGCGACAATAGAAATTTTTTACCATTTAAAAAGAGCAGAAAAAAAGGTGGTTTTGGCAACCGCAACCCAAAGATCTTTGGTTGATATTGTCCTAGATAGATTCGATCTGAGAAAGTATTTGGATTTGGAAATTGTAAGTGATGAAGTAAAACTTCATAAAAATGATCCCCAATACTTTTTGGATATAGGAAAGCATTTTGGAGCTAGAGGTGAGGAGTGTTCTGTCATAGAAGACTCTCTATATGCTATACAATCAGCTAATGATGCAGGCATGGAAACTGTTGGAATAATTGCCCAAACACCTCCAGCTCATATTGAAAAAATTAAAGAACTTTCTGTAGTTTCAGGAAATAATTTGACGGAGGTAAAGGATTACTTTCTATCTAGATGAAAAAGAAAAAAAGAAGAAGCTTATTTGTACTATTTTTAATATTAGTGGCTTTGTTTGTTTTCCTAAAGAAAGAAGACACGGAAATTAGACATGAGACTGTCAGTACGTTAAGCTTTGTAAGAGGTGTTGATATCTCCAGATACCAAGGAGATGTAGATTTTCAAAAACTACACGAACAAAATATTCGCTTTGCTTTTATTAAATTTACCGAAGGCAAAGATTACATAGACCCTAATTTTTCGACTTATTGGAACAATGCTTCCATAGCAAATGTAAAAAGGGGTGCTTATCATTTCTATCGCTTTGAAACTGGTGGCAAAGAGCAAGCTTTAAACTTTATGAATTATATGGATAAATTAGATGACCAGGACTTGCCCCCGGCAATTGATGTGGAATTCTATGGAGAATATGTAAAAACTCCTGCGCCTAAAGATGAAGTGAAAAGAGAACTTAGGATTATGGTGGATATGCTTAGGGAAAGATATAATAAAAAGCCTATAATATATTGCAATCGATATGTATATAATAAGTATTTAGAAAAAGATTTTGAAGATGTGGATATATGGTATAGATATATAGGTGATGGAATTCCTAAACTTCCAGACGATAGGCAATGGACATTTTGGCAATTTGACGATTCAGCTAAGTTAGAAGGATATGGCGGACCAGGTGCCAATGAGTTTATAGATTTGAATTATTTTTATGGAGATATGGAAGATTTAAACAATTATGGAAGAAACGAAAATAATTAAAGGCGTCAAGAAAGGCTCCCTTTCTGACGCAGAATTGATAATAGATGAAAATATAATAGCAAAACCTGTAGAGGTTATAGAAAGAAGTATTGTAAAATCCTATAGGAAATATATTTGGGTTAAGTTTATAAAAGCTATAAAAGAATATCAATTGGTTCAACCAGGAGATAAAGTAGCTGTAGCCATTTCAGGTGGAAAAGATAGCTTATTGTTGGCGAAATTATTTCAAGAGCTTCACAAATATTCTACCTTTAAATTTGATGTAGAGTATATAGCCATGGATCCAGGGTATAACGAAGACGTAAGAAATCATCTGGAGTCATTGCTAGAGCATTTGAAAATTCCTACGACAATTTATAAGAGCGATGTATTTGAAGTTGCAGAATTTCTAGATGGAGTTAAGCCTTGTTATATGTGCGCTAGAATGAGAAGAGGTGCATTATACGCAAAGGCCCAAGAGCTAGGTTGTAATAAATTAGCATTGGGACATCACTTCGATGACGTGATAGAAACCATTATGCTAAACGTATTATGTTCAGGTAATTATAAAACTATGATGCCGAAACTCAAAGCTGAAAATTTCGAGAATATGGAATTGATTCGACCACTGTATCTAGTAGAAGAAGAATCTATAATTCGGTTTTCTGAAAACGCAGGAATACAGCCCCTGAATTGCGCTTGTAGAATAGCAGAGAAACACGAAGGCAAACGCTCGGAAATCAAGGACTTAATAAAGGTTTTAGAAAAAGATTTTACAAACGTAAGGGAGTCCATATTTAGATCTGCAGAAAATGTAGACCTAGGTGCAATAGTAGGCTGGAAAAAAGACGGGGAAAAGAAAAGCTTTTTGGATAATTATTAAATTGCAATCAAGACACTGCATGCCCTATTGTAGTAGCGGCACTAAATGCCACTTAAAGCTAAACACATTCACCCCTCTGTGGCAATTTCAATCTGCATCAAAAGGGCGTAGCCAACTGTAGACTAAATAAAAGTGACATACTTTCTACTAGTTAAGCATCACACGTCATACTAAAATGGGCGTAACCAACTGCCAACTGAATTAAAGTATCACACTTCCAATTAGCTAGGCGACTAGAATCATAAAACAAGGCGCAGCCAACTGTAAACTGTACACTTTTATGCTATATAAGGATGTAATAAAATACGAAAATGTATAAAAAATAAAAAATTTAATATGAAAGACGAAAGAGGTATTTATGAAGTTAGTATCATGGAATGTTAACGGTTTGAGAGCGGCTATGACGAAGGGATTTATGGACTATTTTTGTGAAATAGACGCAGACATCTTCGCTCTTCAAGAGATAAAGCTAAGCAACGGACAAATAGAAATGGATATACCTGGATATTATGAATATTGGAATTACGCTGACAAAAAGGGATATTCTGGAACTGCTATATTTACAAAAATAAAACCATTAAATGTAAGTTATGGTTTGGGAATCGATGAACATGACACGGAAGGTAGAGTTATCACCTTAGAATTTGAAGATTTTCATTTTGTAGTAGTCTATACGCCCAATGCTAAAAGAAAGCTGGAAAGATTAGATTATAGGATGGTTTGGGAAGATGAATTTAGAAATTATTTAAATCGACTAGACGAAGTTAAACCTGTAATTTTATGTGGAGACTTGAATGTTGCCCACAAAGAAATAGATTTAAAAAATCCAAGCACCAATAGAAGAAGTGCAGGATTTACAGATGAAGAACGCGGTAGATTTACTCAACTCTTGGAAAGTGGATTCGTGGATAGCTTTAGACATTTCTATCCAGATTTAGAAGGAGCTTACACTTGGTGGAGCTACCTGACCAAGGCTAGAGAAAGAAATGCTGGATGGAGAATTGATTATTTTGTGGTATCAGAAAAAATAGTTGATAACATGAAAAGTGCCCAAATTCACAGCCACATTATGGGATCAGATCATTGTCCAGTTTATTTGGAACTTAAATAGGAGGAAAATATGGGATATTTATCAGTAGATATTAACAAAAATTGGAAATACATCGGAGTTAATGACAGAGAAACGAGGTTATTTGAAAATATTTGGCCTTTGGAAAATGGAGTGAGCTACAACTCATACCTATACACTGGAGAGAAAACTGCCCTATTGGATACAGTTAAAATTAACAAATCTGGAAACTTTGTAGAAAAATTACAGACTACTTTGGGTGGCAGACCTCTAGATTATTTAATAGTTCATCACATGGAGCCGGATCATTCAGGCTCATTGACTACGGTGCTTGACATCTATCCAGATATTAAAATAGTAGGAAATAAAAAGACTAAAGAATTTATTGAAAATTATTTTGACTTAGAAGGACACGATGGATTTAGCTATGAAAAGAATTTTGTAGAAGTGGGCGATGGAGATAAGATAGACCTAGGGGATAGTTCTCTTACATTTTATTTGACTCCAATGGTTCACTGGCCAGAATCCATGGTAAGCTTTGAAGAATCTACAGGCACTTTATTTTCCCAAGATGCTTTTGGCTCATTTGGTTCACTTTCCGGAGCGATATTCGATGACGAAATCAACTGGGAATTCTATCTAGACGATACTGTGAGATACTATACAAATATAATTGGAAAATTTAGCCAATTAGTTAAAAATGCCCTTGGAAAAATTTCTCCACTAGACATAAAAATGGTTTGTCCAGTTCACGGCCCAGTATGGAGAACAAATCCAAAGAGAATTATTAATCTTTATAAACAACTTGCAAACCAAGAGACGGAAGAAGGAGTAGTTATAATCTACGGTTCTATGTATGGCAATACAGAAAAAATGGCTGAGACAATAGCAAGAACGATTGCTGAAAGAGGAATTAAAAACGTAAAAATATACGACGTATCCAAAACCCATCTATCGTATTTACTAGCAGACTTATGGAGATATGAGGGAATTATTTTGGGATCTTGTACCTATAACAATGCGTTATTCCCACCGATGGCAAATCTTGTAACTACACTAAAAAATCAAAAGATGAAAAACCACACCCTAGGAGTATTTGGGTCATATAGCTGGGGTGGAGGAGCTTTAAAAGAACTCAAATCATTTGCAGAAGAATCAGGATTCGATTTAATAGAAGCTTCAGCAGAAGCAAAGGGTGCGCCAAAAGAAGAAGATTTTAAAGACTGTACAAAAATTGGAAAAGAAATGGCGGACAAAATCATGGAAAAACGTGCAGGAGAATTAACTAGTCTGTTAAATTTATAAAAAATATATCAAAACTGTCCTGATGTTTTTACTTCAGGGCAGTTTTTTGTTAAGTCAGTTAATAAAAAAATTTTACATATTTTTCATATAAATATGCTATAATCAGTATTATACAAATATAATGTTGTTTTATTTTTTTGTAACAGATTGGGGGTAAAATGAGACTTCATACAGGATTAGATATTGGCTCAACCACATGTAAGGTTGTAGTCATAGATGATAACGATAATGTAATTTATTCGGAATACACTAGACATTTTTCTGATGTAAAAAAGACAGTATCTGAAATTATCGAAAGATGTTATAAAAAATTCAAATATGATTCTACTACTATTGCAATTACTGGATCAGGTGGACTTATGGCTCATAAGTTATTAGGTGCGGAATTCGTGCAAGAAGTAGTCGCGTCTACAAAAGCTATTTCAGAAATAATTCCACAAACAGATGTGACGATAGAGTTAGGGGGAGAAGACTCTAAAATCATTTATCTTAAAGGCTCAATAGAGCAAAGGATGAACAGTATCTGTGCTGGGGGCACGGGTGCGTTTATAGATCAGATGGCAGCTCTACTGGAGACTGACGCTTCTGGTCTTAATGAGTATGCTAAGAATCATACGAAGATATATCCTATAGCTTCTAGATGTGGTGTATTTGCTAAAACTGATATACAAGCCTTGGTCAATCAAGGGGCGACCAAAGAAGATATAGCAGTAAGCGTATTTCAATCAGTAGTAAACCAAACGATTTCAAATCTAGCTTGTGGCAGACCGATAAGAGGCAAGGTGGCGTTTTTAGGCGGACCACTTTACTTTTTGCCAGAGCTTAGAAAACGATTTGTCGAAACTTTAAAACTTGCAGAAGATGAAGTTATTGTACCAGAAAACCCGCAATTATTTGTGGCTTTAGGTGCTGCCATTTCTTCTAAAGAGTACAAAGCAGTATCTTTTTTAGAGCTTCATGAAAGGATTTCTCATGGGGTAAATTTAGAATCTGATTCTACTGGTTATATAGAGCCTCTATTTAATAGTGAAGAAGAATTAGAAGAATTTAGAAAAGTTCATATGACATCTCAAGTAAAAGATTTATCACTTAAAGATTATGTAGGACCACTTTATCTAGGAATAGATGCAGGATCTACAACTTCTAAAATTATTTTACTTGATGATGACAATAATATTCGATACAGTTTTTATGATAACAATAAGGGAAAGCCCCTTGACGTTGTCGTAGAACAATTAAAATATATATATTCTAATATGGAAAAGGGCGCTTATATTGTCTCAAGTGGTATCACTGGATATGGAGAAGACTTTATTAAAACAGCCCTTGGCATAGACTTTGGCGAAGTGGAAACCATAGCTCATCTTAAAGCTGCCATGTTTTATAATCCCGATGTGGATTTCATTATAGACATAGGTGGTCAAGATATGAAAGCTATGAAGATAGAAGATGGAGTTATCAGTTCTATTTTGCTTAACGAAGCTTGTTCATCTGGATGCGGAAGCTTTCTAGAAACTTTTGCCCAAGGGATTGGGATGGAAGTAGGAGAATTTACAGAAAAAGCACTTCTAGCTAAAAATCCTGTAGACTTAGGTTCGAGATGTACCGTATTTATGAACTCCATGGTTAAGCAAGCTCAAAAAGAGGGAGCAGAAGTTGGAGATATAGCTGCAGGGCTAGCTTATTCTATAGTTAAAAACGCAATACAAAAGGTAATAAAAATTAGAGACCCAGAACAACTGGGAGAAAATATTGTAGTACAAGGCGGAACATTCTATGGTGACGCTATTTTAAGAGCCTTTGAACTCATTACAGGAAAAACTGTGAAGAGACCAAGGATAGCAGGATTGATGGGAGCATTCGGTATGGCTTTGATTGCAAAAGAAAAAGCAAACGAAAAATCCACCATTGCAGATGAAAGTTCTCTAGATGAATTTTCATACAAGGTTAAAACTGCCACCTGTCATCAATGCACAAATTATTGTTCCCTTAACGTAAATATTTTTTCCAACGGACAAAGATTTATAACAGGAAATAGATGCGAAAGAGGAGCAGGTGTCACTAGAGAATCTGGAAGTGAACTTCCAAATCTATATGAATATAAATATCAAAGGGTATTTGATTACGATTCATTGCCGATAGAAAATGCGCCTAGAGGTGAAGTTGGACTTATTCGAGTGATGAATATGTATGAAAACTATCCATTTTGGCATACATTTTTTACGAAGCTGGGATATCGCGTAGTCTTATCGCCTAAATCTACAAGAGAAATTTACGAAAAGGGAATCGAGTCGATAACATCCGAAACTGCATGTTATCCTGCAAAGATTTCCCACGGTCATATTGAATCCCTAATAGAAGATGGAGTGAAATATATTTTTTATCCGTCAGTATTCTATGAGGAAAAAGAATTCGAAAAATCTCACAATACTTTAAACTGTCCTGTAGTCGCAGGCTATTCTGAAGTTTTGAAAAACAACGTGGAATCCCTTGACGAAAATGCAGTTAAATTTGAGAATCCATTTATATCCTTTGATAATCGTAAAAGATTAGAAAAGAGAATGACTGAAATTTTCCCAGATATTCCAAAAGGGGAAGTAAGAGCAGCTGTTCGTGCAGGGTATGAAGAACAAGATAGATATAGAGAAGATGTAATTGAAGAAGGCAAAAGAGCCGTGGAATTTTTGGAAAAGACTGGCAAAAAGGGAATCGTATTATGCGGTAGACCTTATCACATAGACCCAGAAATAAACCATGGAATCCCTGAGCTAATCGCCTCTATGGATTTAGCAGTTATTTCAGAAGATGCTGTGGCTTATCACGATGATATTAGCGGAAGATTGAGAGTTTTGGATCAGTGGACGTACCACAGTAGATTATACAGAGCTGCTGAATATGTAGGAGTTATGAATAATTTGGAAATGATTCAACTAAACTCCTTTGGTTGTGGCTTGGATGCAGTAACAACGGATCAAGTAAATGAAATTCTTCACGGATACAATAAAATTTACACAGTAATTAAAATAGATGAAGTTAGCAATTTAGGCGCTGTAAAAATTAGATTGAGATCATTACTTGAAGCAGCAGATAGAAGAAATTACGATTCAGAAAGTATAAATCCTGTAAATGAAGATCCAGTAATGTTTACAAAAGAGATGGCTAGAGATGGTTATACTATATTAGTTCCACAGATGGCTCCGATTCATTTTGAAATAATGCAAGAAGCATTGAGAGCTGTGGGACTAAATGTAGAAATCTTAGAATCTACCAACGAAAAAGTAGTAAACGAAGGTTTGAAATATGTAAACAACGACGCCTGCTATCCATCTATGTTTGTAGTAGGACAGTTTATAGATGCGATAAAATCTGGCAAATATAACACCGACAAAATAGCTTTGTTGATGGCTCAAACAGGAGGAGCTTGTAGAGCTTCTAACTATGTAGGCTTCATTAGAAAAGCCATAGCAGAAGCAGGATACGGACACATTCCAGTAATTGGTCTTAGCTTCCAAGGTATTGAAAAACATTCGGGAATATTTGCAGACACTCATCTGGTGAAATTGATTAACAAAGCGGTCGTGTCAGTTGTCTACGGCGACTTAATTATGAGGCTATCAAATGCTACAAGACCTTACGAAGTTATAAAAGGTTCAACGGATTTGTTGGATAGAAGATGGATAGACATTGCCAAACATTCTGTTGTAGATTTTGACAAGAGAGAATATGAATCCAATATCCAAAATATGGTAAAAGAGTACAGCAAGTTAGAAATCACCAACGAAATAAAACCTAGAGTAGGAATAGTTGGAGAAATTTTGGTAAAATATCTTCCATCTGCCAATAATAGCATTCAAGATTTACTTGAGGAAGAAGGGGCAGAAGTTGTCATCAGCGATCTTATGGACTTTTTGATGTATGGATTTAAAAATGCAACGATAAAATATAAAGACTTGAATAAAGGATTGCTGGGATCTTTGTTTGGAGAATTTTCAATAAAATATTTTGAAAAGTTCAGAGCGCCCGTGAGAAAAGCTTTAGAAGGAACTAGATTCCATCAGCTTGCAGACATCGAAGAAGTGATGGATTTTGCAGAAGAATTTGTCCATCTTGGCAATCAATATGGAGAAGGCTGGCTATTGACAGGTGAGATGGTGGAATTAATCCATCAAGGCGCCAACAATATAGTTTGCGTTCAACCATTCGGCTGTCTTCCAAATCACATCACAGGCAAAGGTGTTATGAAGGCCATAAGAGATAAATATGAAACAGCCAATATAGTAGCAATAGACTACGACGCCAGCGCCAGCGAAACGAATCAACACAACAGAATTAAACTGATGATGAGTAGAGCAAAGGACAGCAAGGTAGAAGATAGAAAATATTCTGAAGCCCTTGTGGAAAAAAAGAAAGTAATTTCTTTAGATAGAAGTTAGTAATCTAAAATTAATCATTACAGAAGCCTGCATTTGAATTATAATAATTCATATTGCAGGCTTCTGTAATGGTCACATTGTACGGAAATATAAATTTGATTCTATTATTAATTTTCCATATCTAAAAATATTTTTGGGTATATATAACAAAATACGAGAAAGAGGAGAGAAATTTTGATAAAAAAATTTAAAATGGGTTTAGGCATATTACTTGCGATTATTTTAATAGTAGCCGGATCCTATTTTGTTGGAGTATATAAAGGAAAAATATCTGGCAAACCACAAATAACTTCTTCAATCTTAGAAGAACAGATTCAATCTGTGCGCGAACTTTCCACAGTAAAATACCACTACACAAGTGTAGGCTCTTTTGAAAACCAAAGTGAATTTTATGGAATTAAAATTCCTCTGACTTTGAAGAAATTTATCGTCTCATATGACGGAGAAATAAATGCAGGAGTGGTACTTAGTGAAGTTAAAATAACGGTTGAAGAAAATTCTATCAAAATCAAGCTTCCGCCTGCACGAATTCTATCCCATGAAATTGACGAAGACTCTCTCAAAATATTTGATGAAAAAACATCGATTTTTAATCCCCTTCACTTAGAGGAATACTCTGCCTTTAGGAAGGATCAAATGCAAGAGATGGAAGCGAAAGCTATGGAGCGGGGACTTCTTGAGGAAGCAGAAAAAGATGCGAAAATTGCCATAGAAGAAATTTTGAGAATATATCCTGATGTAGAGGGTAAGTATAAAATAGTATTTGAATAATAAAAAATTGCTAGGACGTAATGGATTTGGTATGTAGAAATTGCTAGAGACGAATGCGAAAATTCCTGGCAATTTTATTTTCTGAAATTTAATTCCTAGTTAAAGACTATGAAATGTTGCATAAGTTACAGAAATTTACAACTTGAAGATAGTAAAATGAAATCAATAGATAACGATGGAGTGATGAATATGGAGCGAAAAGAAAAATTAAAAAATTTGATTTACAAATTGCACGAAGATGCTAACTTTGAAGATGTAAAAAAAGAATTTGAAATAGAGTTTGGTAGTGTTGATGCAGGAGAGATAGCTGCTTTAGAAGGAGAACTTATAAGAGAAGGAATGCCTGTCGAGGAAGTACAAAGACTATGCAATGTTCACGCTGCAGTTTTTCAAGGCAGTATAGAAGAAATCCACGCACAAAAAAAGATAGACGAAACTCCAGGACATCCACTATTTGTTTTTAGAAGAGAAAATGATGGTCTGGAAAACTATCTTAGAGAAAATTTGGATAAAAGCTACGGAAAGTATAAACTAGAAAAATCCGAAAATAATAAATTGGATTTGCTTGCAGATTTACATGGACTTAGAAAACTAGAAAAGCATTATGAGAGAAAAGAAAACTTATTCTTCCCATACTTGGAAAGAGAAGGAATAACAGCACCACCAAAAGTAATGTGGGCAGTTGACGACGATATTCGTGAACTTATGAAAAAAGCCATAAGTGACGTCGAAGAAAACTCGGATTCTTTTGAAGAAACCATCGACAAGATGATTTTTGAAATTAGAGAAATGATAAAAAAAGAAAACGAAATTTTGACACCTTTATTGATTCAAAATTTAAAGGCTGAAGATTGGAAGATAGTAGGTGAATCTAGTTCGGAGATTGGATACGCATTCAACGGTGGGATTGAGGGCGCATCTCCTTCTGATGCAGCTACTTGGTTAGAAGGACAAGAGGTAATAGTAGAAAATAAGGATCTTGAAATAGAAGATGAATCTGAAGAAGGATTTGTAAAATTTCCATCAGGAATTATGGAAAAGTCAGAAATGATTCACATGTTTAATACGATACCTTGTGACTTGACTTATATTGGAGATGACGATTTAGTTAGTTTTTTTACCGAAGGGAAAAATCCAGTATTTCCAAGAACTAGAACGATAATCGGAAGAGATGTTAGAAATTGTCACCCACCAAAGGCCGTGCCAGTAGTAGAACAGATGCTAGAAGATTTTAAAAGTGGTATAAAAGATGAAGAAATTAGACTGATGACTAGAGGAAGTAAAATATTTGTAATAAGATATTTTGCAGTGAGAGACGAGGAAGGAAAGTATGTGGGTACTTTAGAAACAACAGAAGAAGTATCTGAGTTGTACAATATAATCAAAGAAGAAGTAGAAAAAACTAGATAACACAATTAACATAGGAGGCTGTGATGAGAAAACATATTAAAAACAATGTATCGTGGGTAGGTAAAATTGACTGGGAATTAAGAGAATTTCACGGCTCTGACTATTCAGTTCACAAAGGTTCCAGCCAAAATGCATATTTGATAGAAGAAGAAAAAGTTGTTTTGATAGATACGGTTTGGGTTCCGCATTCCAACGAATTTGTCGAGAATTTAAAATCAGAGATAGATTTAAATAAAATAGACTATATAATTGCGAATCACGGCGAAGTGGATCACGCTGGTTCTTTGGTAGAATTGATGAAAGAAATACCAAATGTTCCAATTTATTGCACGGCAAATGGGAAAAAATCTATGATTGGGCAGTATCATCACCCAGAATGGAATTATGTAGTTGTAAAAACTGGAGATTCTATAGATATTGGAAACGGTAAAAGTTTGATATTTGTGGAAATGCCAATGCTTCACTGGCCTGACTCCATGGCGACCTATTTGACAGGAGATAACATTTTGTTTTCCAATGATGCTTTTGGGCAACACTATGCAGTAGAAGAACTGTTCAACGATAAGGCTGACCAATGTATACTTTGGGAAGAGGCTATGAAATATTTTGCCAACATACTAAATCCATTTGCGCCACTAGTAACTAGAAAAATAAACGAAGTCGTGGCACTTAATTTGCCAATAGATATTATCGCAACCAGTCATGGAGTGATTTGGCGAGATAATCCTCTACAAATAATAGAAAAATATGCAGAGTGGGCTGATGCATATCAAGAAGATCAAATCACAGTCATTTACGACACGATGTGGAATGGGACTAAAACAATTGCCCATGAGATAGCAGGAGAGATTAGCAAGCAAGCACCTGACACCAAGGTAAAAGTTTTAAGCATCTCCCATACAGACAAAAATGACATAATGACAGAAGTGTTCAAATCCAAAGCCATCGTAGTAGGATCACCTACGTATTTGAACGATGTATTAGGCTCAGTGGCTGGGTGGTTACATTTCTTGAAATCCCTGAAATTTAAAAATAAAAAGGCAGCAGTCTTTGGAACATACGGCTGGACAGGAGAAGGAAATAAACTCCTAGAAGAAAGATTAACTGAAGCAGGATTTTCAGTAATAGACAAAGAAATAAAAGTAAACTGGAATCCAACAGGAGAAAATTTACTAGAAGCAAAAGAATTAGTAGAAGAATTATTAAAATAAATAATTAGATAATATAGTCGTCGCATTGTATGGGACTTAAATCCAGACATCTTAATTTGTTAAGCTATCAAACGTACAATGTACAACGAGCAATGTAAGTGCCTACGACCAAGTATGACAAATCGAAAAAGTCCCATGTTTACATGAGTAAATGCTAATCTATATCTTAGTGGATTGTATTGACATCACAATATCTAAGTGATAAACTTTATAATATGTTGTAGGGGGACTCTTCGGAGTTGAGAAGGTAAAACCTGACCCTTTGAACCTGTCAGTTAATACTGTCGTAGGGAGCAATGAAACGTAAGCTTTAATGGCGCTTCCTATTTTGGAGGCGCCTTTTTCATTACTTAAAATTTTACTCTACGATTGACCTACAAAATAATATTTTGAAAGGACATGAGAAATTGAGAAAAGAAGAAATTAAAAAAGAGATAATCAATGCAGTGAGCCAAGTGAAAAGCACTAGGCCTATGGCACCGTCTATTACAAATTCGGTGACGATAAATCTAGTAGCCAATGCACAAATCGCTGTTGGTGGTTCGGCTGCTATGGTTTATTTACCAGACGAGGCTGAAACAATGGCAAAAGTAGCCAGTGCTATGTACATAAATGTGGGGACACTTCTTCCTATTTATGAAGAGACCTTGCCACGATGTGCAAAAGCCTTATTCGAAGAAAAAAAACAATGGGTTGTGGATCCAGTAGCAGTTGGAATTGGGGGACTGAGAAATAAATTGTTATATGATTTCAAAAAGTACAAACCAAGCATAATACGCGGAAATGCTTCAGAAGTCATGGCGCTTGCTGGACTTTGGGAACTAGATGGTGGAGAGGGAGAAGACGAAGTTAGAGGAGTAGATTCCAAGGATGCTGTGGAAGATGCAAAATTAGCTGCCATTTCCATCGCAAAATACACAGAAGGTGCTGTGGCCATTTCTGGAGAAGTGGATTTTGTAACTGATGGGAAGCTAGGAGTGTATTCATATGGGGGTTCACATTATTTTGAAAAGATTACCGGAGCAGGTTGTGCCTTGGCGGGAGTTATGGCGGTTTATGCTTGCTGTGCAAATCCATTTATCGCGGCTTTAACTGGTACTAATATTTTTAATTTTGCAGGCAAAATTGCAGAAGAAAAATGCAGTGGCCCTGGAAGTTTTGAGGTAGAATTTCTAGATGCCTTATACAATGCAAGGGCTGAAGAAATTTCCAGTGTAGAATTTGAAATTGAAAAACTATAGAGGGTATTTTTAAATGAGAAAAAAATTAGACATATCTGCATATTTTGTAATTGGTCCAGAAAATGCTGAAGGAAAAGATTTGGTTAAGATGATTGGCGATGTAATAGAAGTGGGATATACTTGCATACAAATTCGCTCCAAAGTAGCTTCTGCAAAGGAATTAATCGAACTTACGAAGATAACAGCAGAAGAAATTAAGAGATTAGGTAAATCAGATGAAGTTGCACTTCTTGTAAACGATAGACTAGATGTGGTTTTGGCAGCGCGAGATGCTGGAATAAAAGTAGATGGCATTCACGTAGGCCAAGATGATATTCCTGTTGGAGTATGCAGAAAATATTTAGGCGAGGAAGCTATAGTGGGACTTACTGCATCTAAGAGGGACTTATTTGAGTATATTAAAAATACGGATATAAAAGACATAGACTACTTCGGCGTGGGCCCACTTCACGAAACAGCGACAAAACCAGATTGTGGACTGGGAGATGACGGTAAGATAATTACTAGAACTTATGATGAAATAAAAGAATTGGCAAAGACGAGTTCAATTCCAATTGTGATTGGTGGTGGAGTAAAGCTAGAAGACATTCCCGAGCTTTCAAAAACTGGAATTGGCGGATTTTTCGTAGTGTCTGCCATTTCAAATGCAGACGATCCAAAACAAGCTGCAAAAGATTTGATAGATGCGTGGAATGAAAACAGAGTAGGCTTATTATGAACAATAAATTAAATACAGTATTAACCATAGCTGGAAGCGATTCCTCGGGAGGAGCAGGGATACAAGCAGACTTAAAAACCATGACGGCTCTTGGAGTTTATGGAATGAGTGCAATAACTGCATTGACAGCACAAAATACTATGGGAGTAACGGACATAATGGAAGTTACGACAGAATTTTTAAAAGCACAACTAGATAGCGTGTTTACAGATATTTATCCTGACGCGGTTAAAATTGGAATGGTATCTTCAGTAGAACTAATAAAAACAATTTCCCAATCATTAAAAGAATACGATGCTAAAAATATTGTAGTAGATCCAGTAATGGTAGCTACAAGTGGCTCAAAACTTTTACAAGATAATGCAATTGAAATTTTAAAAGAAGAATTATTTCCTTTGGCAGAAGTTTTGACGCCCAATATTCCTGAGGGAGAAATTTTGGCCGAGATGGAAATTAAAAATGAAGAAGATATGATGACGGCGGCAAAAATTATTGGAGATAAATACAATTGCGCTGTGTTGTTAAAAGGCGGCCACAGGATAAATGACGCCAATGATTTGCTGTATAAAGATGGAGAACACCAGTGGTTTATAGGAAGAAGAATCGACAATCCTAACACTCACGGAACAGGTTGCACACTTTCTAGTGCCATTGCTTCAGGTTTAGCAAAAGGAAACAACTTGGAGAAATCAATTGAAGATGCAAAAGAATATATTTCAGGAGCACTAGAAGCAGAACTGGATTTAGGAAAGGGAAGTGGACCACTGAATCACATGCACCTTTGGTACAGTTAAGTAGGTCAGAATTTATATAAAAAATTAGGAGAAAAGCAAATGAGAAATTATAATACACAGATGGAAGCTGCTCGTAAGGGCATTGTAACTCCAGAACTTGAAATAGTAGCAAAAAAAGAATTGATGGAAGTGGAAGAACTTTTGCCTTTGGTAGCGTCTGGAAGGGTGGCGATTCCTGCGAATAAAAATCATAAGTCATTGGACCCTGAGGGAATTGGTTCTATGCTTAGAACAAAAATAAATGTAAACCTAGGAATTTCAAAAGATGCCAAGGACTATGATGTGGAAATGGAAAAGGTACAAAGTGCCGTAGACATGGGGGCTCATTCCATTATGGATTTGTCCTCCCACGGAAATACTCAACCATTTAGAAAAAAACTTGTAGACGAATGTCCAGCAATTTTGGGAACAGTTCCAGTTTACGATTCCGTCATTCACTATCAAAGGGATTTAAAAACTCTTTCAGCAAAAGATTTTATCGACGTAGTCAGACTTCACGCAGAGGACGGTGTGGATTTTGTCACACTTCATTGTGGAATAACTCGAAAAACCATCGACCAAATTAAAAACCAAAATAGAATTACCAATATTGTATCTCGTGGTGGCTCCCTAGTATTTGCGTGGATGAGTATGACGGGAGAAGAAAATCCTTTCTATGAATATTATGATGAGATTTTAGAAATATGTAGAGAATATGATGTGACCATATCTTTGGGAGATGCTTGCAGACCTGGTTGCCTTGCAGATGCATCTGATATTGCACAAATTGAAGAATTAGTAAGACTAGGAGAACTTACCCAAAGAGCATGGGATAAAGACGTACAAGTTCTAGTAGAAGGTCCTGGCCATATGCCCATAGACCAAATAGCAGCGAATATGAAAATCCAAGAGACGCTTTGCAAAGGTGCGCCATTTTATGTACTTGGGCCTTTGGTAACAGATATTGCACCGGGATACGACCACATAACAGCAGCAATTGGTGGCGCTATAGCAGCAGCTAACGGAGCAGCATTTTTATGCTACGTCACACCAGCGGAGCATCTATGCTTGCCCAATTTAGATGATGTGAAACAAGGAATTATTGCGTCGAAAATTGCAGCCCATGCGGCAGATATCGCAAAAGGAATAAAAGGTGCTAGAGATATTGATGACAAAATGAGCCGAGCAAGAGTTGAGCTAGATTGGGAAGGACAATTTAAGTACGCAATCGATCCAGAACTAGCAAGAAAAAGGCGAGATGAATCTATGCCCGAACACGATGACAGCTGTTCCATGTGCGGAAAATTCTGTGCCATGAGAAGCATGAATAAAGCCTTGGCAGGAGAAGAAATAGATATTTTATAAATCGTAGATTTTAATTATTAGAGCCTGAGACAAGGAAGACATATTAAATATGTCTACATAGCTTCAGGCTCTCTAATAATTACTAATTATCAAATAGTTCTATTATTATTAAATCGGGATTATTGTTTACTCTTATGGGGATTACGCTATTTCCTAATCCTCTGCTTACTATCATTTTAAATCCATCTTCATCATAAAGTCCATTGTCGTATTTAGGGAAGAAACCTTGTCCTGGTGCGAGAATTCCTCCTAAAAATGGGATCCGGACTTGGCCGCCGTGGGCGTGTCCTGTCAGAGTAAGATTAATGTTATGATTTTTATAGATTTGAAAAAACTCTGGACGATGGGCCAATAAAATTTTGTAACCATAAAAGTCGTCTTTCATATCAGATAGATGGTCATTTAAAATTTTGCCATTGTCTTTGCCTGTTGAAAAATTTGCATCATCCAATCCTAGCAATTTGATATTAGAATTATTTTTCTCCAAATATACAGAATCATTTTTCAAAACTTTTACTCCCAATATTTCCATATCGCTTTTAAGTTTTTTGTAATTATGATGTCTGGCTTCGTGGTTTCCTGTTACATAATATATGGGAGCTATTTCTTTGGCTCTCTTTATAAAATCTAGGGAAATATATTCATCAGGAGTTCTGGAATCTATTATATCTCCGGTGATAGCGATGATGTCTGGATTGGATTTTCTTATTTTATTAATCAGCTGATCTTTCCAATCGTAATTATGCAAATCGGAAACGTGAACGATTTTAAATCCGTTGAATTCTTCAGGGATTTTAGAGTCGACTACTTTAATTGTTCTGACTAATATCGTAGTATTCCCCCAATAAATCCAGATTCCTATTAAAATAATTAGGGCTAATAATAGCCCTAACCATCTTTTCTTTTTTAATTTTTTCTTTTTCATATTGATCCTATCTAGCGTTTTGTATCACTCCAATTATTCCTCCTGATACAACCACGTTTTCTATATTAGCTTTATCTAAGATTTTGGAAGCAGATTGAGATCTGGCTCCTGAGCGGCACATTATATAATATTTCTTACTATTGTCCAGCTCGTCTAATCTATAAGGTAATTGGGGTAGAGGAATGACTTTGTAATTTTTAAAATAATCTCTTTCGCTTTGAGCAATTTCATCTTCGCCTCTAACGTCTAATACTTCTACATCTTTCATTATATCTACAAAATCTTCTGCTTTAATAGAATTTTTTGGTCCAAAAAAGTTAAACATAAATTCTCCTCGTATCTATTCGTGCCTTAAGGCATCGATTGGGTTTAGTTTTGCTGCTTTTGAGGCTGGATAATAACCGAAGAATACTCCGATGAACATGGAGAACCCTACTGCTACTGCAATCGAAAACAGTGATGGCAGTGTAGGTGATTTCATCATGGTACTTGCCGCATAACCTCCAGCACCACCTATTAATACCCCAATTGCTCCACCGATAATACAAATTATTATACTTTCTATAATAAACTGACCTTGGATATCCGTATTCGTAGCTCCTAGAGCTTTTCTAATTCCGATTTCTCTAGTTCTTTCTGTTACGGATACGAGTAGAATATTCATAACCCCAATCCCACCAACTATCAAAGAAATAGCAGCGATACCGCCAATTGCAAGTTTCATGGTATTCATAACATTGCTAATTTCTCCCAGCTGTCCTGCCACAGTATCAGCACTCATTTCAACTCTCTCATTGTTTTGATAGATATTTTCATTGAAGAAAATTTTTAAGTCTTCCTTTAATGGATCTACATCATTTCTATCTCTGGCCATAACCGTCAAGCTAGAAAGTTTTGTAGTATCTGTATCTTTTTTTGCGAATTGTCTATTTCCAACTGTGTAAGGAATATATAGATTGGATGGGCGGTTTGCACTCTCTCCTCCCATCATACCAAAAGATATGGGTTCATCTTTATACACTCCGACAATCGTATAAGAATACGTGCTACTCCCAGATCTTACATCCACTAGAGATCCAAGGGCATCTTCTATTTTATTATTATAAATTTTTTCTACAACTTTATCTGAAACTACTGCTACGTTTTTATTTTGTGAAACGTCTAGTTCCTCCAAGAATCTGCCATTTATCATCTTAACTTTTCCCGTATCTTTTGCTCCAGGTGAAGTAGCGCTAATATTCACTCTTGCGACGTCTCGTCCTTTTTTGATTTCACCGCTTGAACCTGCACCTCTAATATCTATGGCTTGTATTCTATCTTCAAATCGTTCCTGAACTCTGTCTACAAACTCTAGAGGAAAATAATCTCTATTATTTACATCAGACCACTCAATTCCACTATCTTTTTTAGGATGTACATACATAGATATTGTATTGGTTCCAAAGCTATCAAATCCTTTTGATACGGATTTACTCATGGAATCTCCAATGGAAATTATGGCGATTACCGAAGCGATTCCTATGATAATTCCAAGCATGGTCAAAAAGGATCTCATTTTATTTAATTTTAAGCCTTCCATGGCTATACTAATATTTTCAAGTAATCCCATTATTCCAACCTTCCATCCACCATAGTTACGATTCTGCTAGTTTCTTCTGCTAGCTCTGGATTGTGAGTTATCAAAATGAATGTGGTGTTTTCAGTTTTATTAAGCTTATGGAACAAATCCATAACCAATCTACCAGTTTTAGAATCCAAAGCTCCAGTCGGTTCGTCTGCCAAAACTATTGCAGGTTTATTCGCCATAGCTCTTGCAATAGCTACCCTTTGTTTTTGTCCCCCAGAAAGTTCGTTGGGTTGGTGATGGGCTCTATCGTCCATCTCTACCATAGCTAAGAGTTCCATGGCTCTTTCTTTTCTTTCTTTTGGAGGAACTTTTGCATAAAGCATGGGAAGTTCCACGTTTTTTAACGCTGAAATTCTAGGAATAAGATTGAAATTTTGGAAAACAAAGCCAATTTTTTTATTTCTAATAAGTGAAAGGTCTTTGTCTTGGGCAGCGTTCATATCTTCTCCCGAGAGAAAATATTCGCCTTCAGTAGGTCTATCTAAAAGTCCAATGATATTCATCAATGTACTTTTACCAGAACCAGAGGCGCCAATGATGGACATAAATTCTCCAGCATAGACTTGTAAATCTATGCCATGGAGAATTTCAAGTTCATTGGGCTGTCCAATATAATATCGCTTCACTATTCCTTTCATGTCTATAGTTTTTTCCAAATTATTCTCCTTGTTTTTCTGGATTTGTTGATGTATCCACCAATCTCAGTTCCATTCCAGTTGTATATGCATCTGGAGAACTGATGACTTTTATTTTTTCGTTAAGCTCAGTTGATTTAATTACCGATTCATAATCATTTTTAGTCACTACAGTAACCTCTATCTCCTTGACGGTAGCAACATCCTTGTCTTCAATTATTAACATAAAGAATTTTCCGTTCTTTTCATAAATAGCATTAGAAGGAGCAGTGAATACATCATCTTGTTTTTCTAGAATGTATTTTACCTTTACATTCATATCGGGTTTTATATCTGGAGATATTTCGTTTAGAGAAATAATAACCTTGTAGGCAACTTCACTGGATGTAGCGCCGGCTGCTATCGGTATGGCTGTTGGATTGATAGATTCTACTTCTCCTAATGCTACCGTATCCATCGGCAGAGCATCTCCTGTGATTTCCACTTTCATTCCTATTCTAACTCTATTGATATCAAATTCTTTTACTTGTGACTCTACTATGATTCTATCTATAGTTTCGATTTTAGCTACATAATCCGTAGGCGCTTGACCTTTTATCATATTGACATTAGTTATAGTTCCATCTATTGGTGATTTTATAACAGTTTTATTTAAATCTTCTGTTAGGTACTTAATATCTACATAATTCAAAGTGTTGTCTCCACCTGCGCTTGCAATAGTTAAGCTATTTTTTAGAGAATTTATTTCGTCATTTGACATAATTTTTGAAATTTCTAGATTTTTTAAAGCTGCATTGTATTGATTTTTAGCATCGTCAGCATTTTTTCTTGCCATTCTCAATTGGTCCTCGAGATTTTTTCTAGCAGTGTCCTTTTGCAAAGCAGCCATGTCGCGATTGTCTTTTGTAATTTCAAATTGTAATTTGTTTTGATTTACTTGATCGACTTGGGAATTTATACTTTTTCTAGCTGATTCTAATTCAGCTTCATATTTGGATTTATTTCCTGAAACCTCTGCAATTTTTTCTTTAATTAATTTAGAATCACTTTGAAGTCTCTCTAAATCTCTAGTGAATTGGTCAATGCTAGCATTTGGTGATGTTGTAGAAACTGTTGTTGTATTTTTTTCTCTAGCTATTTCATCTCTAAAATTTGCAATTTTTATATTTAGTTGATTAATCTCTTCTTCATATTTAGGTTTTTCAATTCCATTTTCCACAATACTAGTTACATCTGTTTTGTTTAAACTGGCAACATATTCTGCCTCTAAAGAAGTCAGCTTTGATTCTGTAATACGTAATTGTTGTTCTAAGTGTGCAATCTTCTCAGTATTTGATACAGATCCCTTAGCAGTTTCCAATTGCTTAGTAACATCAGCAATTCTTCTATCAATGTGTGAATCGTCAGCCTTTAATCTATCCAACTCATTACTTGCTCTAGTAGCCAAATCTCCAAATTTTGTAATATCTTCTTGCAGTCTATTTAGATTGTTTTGAGATTGCTGGTAAGTAAGATCCGTAGTGATTTGAGTATTTTCTAAATTCTTTTCGTTAGCCATCTGAGAATTGATTACTTCGTTGTATCCAGTAGCTACAGAATTATTTAAATTTTCAAAAGTTTTTTCTGCTGATTGCCATGCATCATAAGCACTTACCACTGCATTTTGAGCAGAGACAACTTGGGAGTTAGTTCCCTGGTCTCTATTACGAATGGCCTCATTTAATCTATCCCTGGCACTTTTTATTTGTGGGCCAGCATTTCGATTTGTTGCTGCGATTTGAGCCTGTTTTTGCTCAAGTTGTTGCTGAATAGTTGAATCTTCCAAGATGGCTATTACATCACCTGTGCGAACAGTGTCTCCTACTTCTACTTTAATTTCTTTTACAGGTAGTGCCTTCTCAGCATAAACATTTCTAGTAGTTTCGCTTTTAGCTTTTCCGCTTTCGCTAATGGAATTTACAAAATCTTTTTTAGCCAAAAGGGTAGTTTCTGATTTTGTTATTTCTGGATACTTAGATTGGCCCTTAGATAGAAATTGGGAACCAATAAATCCAATTCCAGCTGCTAATGCTACTCCTATAATTAATTTTTTATAATGATTTTTGAAAAACAATTTAAATTTTTCCATGATATCTCCTAATATTTGATTACATTGATAATAAGTATATAATATAAATTTGACAATATCTTTAAAAATTTATAAAGATTTTATTAAATTATACCAAAAATCTTAAAAAATTATTTAATTTTCAGGATAATCTTCAATAATAAGCATTTTCTTATTTAAATATGTCTAATTGTAGAAATTGCGTTTTAAATTTATAATATGTTCTAATTCATTATGGGCTATAATACTTAGAGAGGTGTTTATGAAATATATTTATGATGGCAATTTTATAGAAGGGATATTTTTAAATAGACCTAACAGATTTATAGCAGAAGTAGATGTAAATGGAAAAGTTGTTATTTGTCATGTGAAGAATACAGGTAGAATGACGGAGATTTTAACTCCTGGGAAAAAGTGTTATATAATGGAAGCTAAAAATCTAAACAGAAAAACTAAATACGATTTGATTTCCATAGAACATGCAGGCATAATCGTGAACCTAGATTCTCAAATTCCCAATAAGGTAATAGCAGATGGATTTTTGAATAGCGAAATTAGAGGCTGGGAAAATCCCGATGGAATTTTGAGAGAAGTTGCAGTAGGGAAGTCACGATTAGACATGAAAGTGGTAAAAGGAGAACGACAACTTTTTGTAGAAGTTAAGGGAGTGGATTTAATAAAAAATAAAAACCACGCCATGTTTCCTGATGCAGTAACTGTTAGAGGGACCAGACATTTGAGGGAATTAGAAGAAATAGTCAAATTAGGATTTGATGCTATGGTAATATTTTTAATAGCCAGAGAAGATGCCATAGACTTTAGACCTCACTACGAAATGGATCCAGTTTTCTCAGATACATTTTACGAAGTTTTAAAAACAGGAGTAGAAGCAAGAGCCTATTTAACAAATGTAGGATATAATTTTATAGAACTAGGAAAAGAAATACCAATTTTACCAGATATTAGATAGTAATTAATAAATAGTAATTAGTAGATAGTAGATAGTAAATGCCTACGGCTATGCATGTCAGAATGAATCTGTCAGACTTTGCCGTAGGCATCTACTAACTATTAATTATTATCTACTATCTAATCAAGTGCTTGTGCTGCTGTTACCATGGATAGTTTATAAACGTCTTCTTCGTCACATCCTCTAGATAGGTCGTTAACTGGTGCGTTTAGTCCTTGTAGAACAGGTCCTACTGCTTCGTATCCGCCTAGTCTTTGTGCTATCTTGTAGCCAATGTTTCCTGATTCTAGTGTTGGGAATATAAATACATTTGCAAATCCTGCTACAGTTGATCCCGGTGCTTTGCTTTTCCCAACGGACTCTACATAAGCAGCGTCAAATTGCAATTCTCCGTCTAGTGGTAGTTCTGGATCTCTTTCTTTTGCGATTGCAGTTGCTTCTGCTACTTTTGTAACTTCGTCAGATTGTGCAGATCCTTTTGTGGAGAAACTCAGCATTGCCACTTTAGGTACGATGTTAAATTGTCTAGCAGTTTTTGCAGATATCAATGCAGTTTCAGCTAAATCTTCTGCCGTTGGGTTAATTGTAATTGCACAGTCAGCAAAAACAAGTTGCTCGTCACCCTTTGTCATGAAGAATACTCCTGAAGTTTTTGAATATCCTGGTTGCATTTTGATGATTTGAAGAGCTGGTCTAACAGTATCTCCTGTGGAACGAGTCGCTCCAGATACTAATCCTTCTGCCCTTCCTGTGAATACCAAAAGTGTTCCAAAATAATTTGGATCGTTAAGTAATAATTCTCTTGCGCCAGCTTCGTCAATTTTTCCTTTTCTTCTTTCAACAAATGCCTCCACAAGTTGTTCTAGTTCTTCATATTCTGCTGGATCTAAAATCGTAAGTTTTGATGCGTCTTTTCCATTTTCCTTTGCAAGATTTAAAACGTCTTCTTTTTTTCCAATTACAATTGGATCAACCACGTCGTTGTCTTTCAGTCTAATAGCAGCACCTAATACTCTAAAGTCATTTCCTTCAGGCAAAACAATTTTTACTCCTTTGCCCTTTACCTTTTCAGTTATAAAATCAAATAAGCCCATGATTTCCTCCTTAGATTTTTCTATAATACTATTATAATATAAAATTATTAATTATGTCTAAGATTTTCTGTAATATTTTTAATCTTACGAAAAATGAAGAAACCATCACGATGATTATTTCATATTATCTGATTATAAGTTATAATAATAACACAATTATATTTTAAAAATTAAGGAGAAATTTATATTGATGAAATTAGATAAAAAATGGACGAAATTCTTTTGTTTTTTGCAAATATGCGTAATAATTTTTTTGGTTTTTTTTTACAGTTTACTTAAATGATTCAAAACCTACACGTTATATAGTAGGTTCCTATCAGTCGTCAGAGTTTATAAATTATTCCTACGATATGAGTGTGGATGGAGAAGGGAACTATACAATATTGTTTAATAATAATATTTATGATAGCGGGCAATATGAACAAATCTCAGACTATACATATTTTTTTCAAGGAGAGAAAGACTTTCTAGTGAATCTATATAAAGAAAAATTTTATTATTATGACGAAGATAATTCTAGGATAATTGAATTTATAAAAAAATCATCAATACCTATGGTTGTAGAATGATTTGAACATTTTTACATAAAAAACGTATGGGTCAATTGCATAAATCTTTTCAAAAGGTATTAACATTGACTATGACTTTGAGGTATAATATACTTAATTTGTGAAATGATACTTCATTTTTGAAAATTTAAAATTCTTGATTATAAGGCATAGTGCCTTGGAAGTTGGGTGAGATTCCCACACAGGATCGCTGCTGTGAAAGATGAGCGTATCTCATGACCGTTTGGTCAAGCCACTGATGTATTTTGGGAAGGCGAGATATTAGCTGTGAGTCTAAGTCAGAACACAAAATCGAGATGTAGATTTACCCTTCGGACTCAAGGGCGGATTTTATTATTTGTAATAAATAAGATTGCACATTGAGATTATCGATGTGCTTTTTTTGGAGGAAAAATTGAAGAAAATTTATGGTATAGGAACTGGACCGGGAGATCCGGAATTATTAACACTAAAAGCTGTGCGCATTATGAAAGAGGTTGATGTTATCTTTGCGCCTAATAATAAAGGAAAAAATATGGCGCTTGATACAGCTGCAGAATTTATTGAAGGAAAAGAAATCGTCTTCTTAGATTTTCCAATGGGGAAAGTTACAGAAGAAATATATATTCAAAATGCAAAAATCATGGAAGAAAATGTTGGAGAAGGAAAAGCTGGAGCATTTTTAACTATAGGAGATCCCACTTACTATTCCACTTTTATTAATATGATGGAATTTTTTAGTGATGATGTTCATTTGGAAATAATATCAGGAATTCCATCCTTTGTAGGTGCTGCTGGTAGATCTAATTCGCCTTTGGCTTTTACCGGCGAGGAATTTTCTGTCATAGATAGAATACCTTTGGAAAATCCAAAGGCAGATTCGTTGGCAATTTTAAAAGCATTTAAATTGGAAGAAGATGAGCTAGATAGATTAGAACGTTTTGGTTTTGAGTATAAATACATTCAGAGGGCTAGTTTGCCTGAAGAAATTATTCTGGAAGACAAGTCAGAGATTTTGAAAGAACGAGATTATATTTCACTTATTTTGGCAAGGAGGAAAAAATGAAAGGTATAATCATTGCAAGTTTTGGTACTACTCATATGGATGCTTTTGGAGCTTCTATTGACAGAATTAAAAACCAATTAAAAAAAATGTATCCTGATATTTACACTGTACACTCTTTTAGTTCGGAAATGGTAAGAAATGCTTTGAAAAAAAGGGATATTAATTATTTTAATATGCCTGAAGCGCTACTCCACATGGAAGAAAATGGAATAAGAGATATTAGCGTTTTGTCCTTGTATGTAATTCCTGGAATTGAATATGAAAAAATAATTAAACAAGCAAAAGTTTATAATAACGATAAAAGACTTAATATTAGGTTTTCCGAAGCTTTATTGACGGATGAAGAAGATATGGAAAATGTTGCAAAAGTTTTAAAGAATTTATTCCAAGATAAGCCTACTATTTTAATGGGACATGGAACTACTGTAGATGTTGATAAAGCTTATTTCGACTTACAACAGAAGTTAGATGAAATGGGTGAAAAAATTTATGTGGGCACTGTAGAAGGTGGTCTGGAGTTCGATAATGTTTTGGAAAAACTTGAAGAAATTGAAGAGAAAAAAGTACTTCTAACTCCTTTCTTATTAGTTGCAGGAGACCATGCTAAAAATGATATGGGTTCAGATGATGAAGATTCTTGGGCGAGTATGTTAAAGCAAAGGGGCTTTGATGTAGAAGTTGAATTAAAAGGACTATGTGAAAGGACTGAAATTAACGATTTGTTTTACAAAAAGCTAGAGGAGATTTTATGAAACTCATCCAGCTAGCTGCACCTGGAAGCAACTCTGGCAAAACTATCACTACGATAGTTTTGTCGAGACTGTTAAATGAAAAGGGCTATGATGTTCGAGGATTTAAGTGTGGGCCTGACTTTATAGATTCCAAGTTCTTATCAATAGCAACTGGAAACGCTAGAAGCAATCTGGATTTGCACTTAATGAGTGAAGAAGGAATGAGAAAAGCTATATCCTTGAACTACGGAGAGATGGGAATTGTCGAAGGGGCTATGGGGTATTTTGATGGAATAGGAAGAGGTACTAAGGCATCGGCTTTTGACATCGCCAAATCCTTGGACATCAACACGATTTTAGTATACAGGCCTCAAGGAGAGATGTTTTCCATAATTCCAAAGTTAAAAGGAATTTTGGATTATTCTGAAGGTAGAATAAAGGGCATAATCTTTTCCATGACTAGAAAAATGATGTATCATCAGTTAAAACAAATGGTGGAAGAAAATTTAGAACTAGAAGTTTTAGGCCACATTGAACAATTTGAAAACTTACAAATTCCCAATGAAGAGCTGGGTTTAATCGAGCCAGTAATGGTGGAGGAGTTTAGCAAAAACCTAACTGATGCGGCAATCATTACGGAAGAAACTATAAATCTAGATAGAATAATTGAGTTGATGAATGAAGTCAAAAAGGAAGAACTTCCTGATGGCCAATTTTCAGGATTTAAAATGGGAATCGCCAAAGATATGGCATTTTCATTTCATTATGGAGAAAATGAAAAGCTATTAGAAAAATATTTTGAAATAGAATACTTTTCTCCCCTGTACGACAAAAAAGTACCCGAAGTGGATATTATCTACATTCCTGGAGGCAAAGTAGAGAATTTTAAATATAATCTATCTAGAAATACCTCCATGCTGGAATCCATAAAAGAATTTCATGAAAACAAAGGAATAATTTATGGAGAATCAGGTGGACTTTCGTATTTATCTAAGGAATTAGGTGGCGCAAAAATGTGTGGCGTACTAAATGGAGTAGTTCATATCGGCAACAGGTTGCAAAATTTTGGATATGTAAATGTAGAGTTAAGCCAAGATTGTATTTTGGGAAAAGCAGGTACAAAATATCCAGCTCACGAGTATCATTATACATATTATGAGGGGTTGGAAGAACCTATAAGCCGAGTTAAAAAAGCGAGCTTGACCAAAGAATGGCAATGCGGATACAAATTAGGAAATTCCTACTTTTCATTTCAACATATAAACTTTTGTGGAAATGAGAACATAATAGAAAATATAATTAGTTTTATCAAGGAGAAAAAATGTATATAAATAACCCAATGGAAATAGAAATTAAGAGTATGGATATTATCCAAGAATCGCTGAAAGATGTAAACTTTACAGAAGATGAATTGGTAGTAGCAAAGAGAATAATCCACACTACAGGAGATGTGTCTTACAGTGAAATTATAGAATTTAAGGAAGATTTTATTGAACACGCACTAGATGCTTTAAACCTCGGAAAGAAAATTTATACCGACACTCAAATGACTAAAGCTGGAATAAACAAACAAGCTTTGGAAAAACTTGGCGTGGAAATAGTTTGTTATATTGGCGATGCCGATGTATTTGAAACTGCTAAGAAAAATAAAACCACTAGATCCCAAGCCGCTATTCAAAAAGCTATCGACGAAGGGATAACTTGTTTTTCAGTGGGGAACGCGCCTACAGCACTTTTCAAACTTTTAGAAGAAGTGGACGAAGGAAATCTAAAACCAGATTTTGTAATTGGCGTGCCTGTGGGTTTTGTGGGAGCAGCTGAATCTAAAGAAGAGCTGAGAAAATATGACATCCCCCAAGTTACTACAGTAGGCAACAAGGGCGGAAGTAATGTGGCAGCTTCTGTAATTAACGCGCTAATGTATATGCTAGTCGAAAGATGAGAAAACTAGAACTATATATAGACAAGGACGGAGAAAATTTAAGATGTGGTTATACCACAGGAAGTTGTGCTGCTGCCGCTACTAAAGGGGCAGCAATTATGCTATTAAATAAGCAAAAAATTGCAGGAGTAGAAATTTCTACTCCTGCAGGAATAGATTTGCTACTGCCTTTAAATAATATAGAAATAGGAGAAGACTTCGCCCTTTGTTCTGTTACAAAGGATGGGGGAGACGATGCAGACTCCACTGATGGAATGGAAATATTTTCTAAGGTCACCTTGCGTGAAGATGAAGAAATAAATATCAGTGGTGGAATTGGAATTGGAAGAATTACTAAAAAAGGAATTTATGGAGAGATTGGAGATTACGCCATCAATCCTGTTCCGAGACAGATGATAGAAAAGGAACTTAGAAAAGTTTCGTCTACTCAAGGATTCAATGTGGAAATTTTCGCGCCAGAAGGTGTAGAAGTATCTAAAAGAACTTTCAACAAAAATATCGGCATTGAAGGTGGAATTTCTATCATAGGAACCAAAGGAATAGTCTATCCCATGAGCGAAGATGCATTTATAAAAACTATATATTTAGAAATAAAAAGTATTGCGGAAAACTACGGGGTCGATGGGACTATTGTCTTAACTCCGGGAAATTATGGCGTGGATTTTGCAAAAGAGGAGATGAATTTAGATCATTCTGTAAAGATTTCTAACTTCATAGGAAAGTCTTTAAAATATGCTTACAAATTAGGATTTAGAAGATTTTATCTAATAGGACACGTGGGAAAATTTGCAAAATTATCTTTGGGAGCTTACAACACCCATAACGAAGTGGTGGACTTGCGGATGGAGGCCTTTGTTTATTACATGGCACTAGATGGAGTCGAAAGAGAAATCCTAGAAGAAATAGACTTACTCTTGTCTGCAGAAGAAGCTACGGAGTATTTGGTCTCAAAAAATCTAGGCTATATTATAAAAAAGATGGAAAAAGGCGCTGAAGAGAGAATAAAAAAATATTTAAAAGATGACGATATAGAAGTGGGAGTTAGAATGTATTCCATGAAGCGAGGTGTGAAGTTTGATTAAAATTGCAGGAGCAGGTCCAGGAAATCCAAAACTGTTGACTGCAGAAGTACAAGAGCTTATAAAGGATAGCCAAAGAGTTATCGCCTTTGGTAGGATAAAAGACAGCTTGAAAGATTTACGAGAAGATATCTTGGAAGTAAATCGAATGGATGAATTGCTGGAGTTAATAGAGAAATCAAATGAGGACACTTTGGTTTTAGCTTCGGGAGATCCTAATTTTTTTGGCGTTGTGGAGCTCATTAGAAGAAAAGGCATTGAAATATCTAGTATCTATCCAGGGATTTCTAGCTTGCAATACTTTATGTCTAAAATTCAAAAATCCTATTCCCATGTAAATACCTTTTCAGTTCACGGCAGAGAGTTTGATTTCTCTAAAATCGACTGGACAAAAGGAGAATATGCTTTTTTAATCGACAAGATACACAACGGAAATTACATCTCAAAATCCTTAGATAAGTTAGGAATAACTGGAGAAATTTTTTACGGATATAATTTGTCCTATGATGATGAATATATTACTAGTAGCAAAATTGGTGAAGAAATAGATGAACCTTCTAGTTTAGGGGTAGTTTTGGTGGTGCCATATGTGGATTAAAGACGAAGAATTTATAAGAGACAAGGTTCCAATGACGAAATTTTACGTCAGGACTTTGATTATTGGAGTTTTGGAAATAAAAGAGGACGATAGACTTCTTGATATAGGTTCTGGAACTGGCTCTATTTCTGTAGAAGCAGGAAGTCGAGGAGCTAAAGTTTTTGCAATAGATAAAAATTTAGAAGCTGTGAGACTTACAAAAGAAAATGGAGAAAAATTCGCCGTTGACTTGGAAATATTCCAAGGCAATGCGCCAGAGGATTTGCCTGATTTAAAAATCAACAAATGTTTTGTTGGTGGAAGCACAGGAAATCTACAGGAGATTTTTAATTATTTGGAGAATAATTTGGAACCTGGTGGATTATTAGTTGGTAGCTTTATTACTTTAAAAAATTTGGAAGAGTTTAGAAAACTTTTGAGAGAATATAATTATACAGATATAGAAACGGTATTGGCACAAATTTCTACGGAGGACCATATCGGTCTTATGCGTGGAGAAAATCCAATATTTATTGTAAAGGGGAGAAAGCATGATTAGTTTTGTAGGAGCAGGTCCTGGAGATCCAGATTTAATTACCATAAAAGGCAGAAGACTTTTGGAAGAAGCTGACATAATAATTTGGGCAGGATCTTTAGTAAGTCCTGAACATTTAAAATTTGCGAAGGAAACTTGTGAAACTTTCGATAGCAAATCCATGACACTTGAAGATGTAATTGAGGTCATGGAAAGAGGAACTGAAGAAGGAAAAAAAATTGTTAGACTTCACACAGGAGATCCGACAATTTACGGAGCAATCAGAGAGCAAATCGATGAGCTTGATAGACTTGGAATCACATATGAAGTTGTTCCGGGAGTCAGCTCTTTTACAGCGGCAGCAGCTGCAATAAATAGAGAATTTACCTTGCCAAGTGTTTCCCAGACAGTTATTTTGACTAGAAACGAAGGCAGAACACCAGTGCCTCTAGGTGAGGAGCTAGAAAGTTTAGCAGCCCATAAAGCATCCATGGCTATATTTTTGTCGGTTCAAGATATAGACTCTGTTGTGGAAAAATTAATCAAAGGATATGGTTCTGAAGATGTTCCGGTGGCTGTAGTTTTTAAAGCTACTTGGCCAGATGAAGAAGTGCTCTTTGGAACTTTGGGAGATATTTCTCAAAAAGTAAAAGAGGCTAATATTACAAAAATGAGCCAAATACTCGTGGGGAATTTTATTGAGGGAGAATACGAACTTTCCAAACTATACGACAAGACATTTACTCACAAGTTCAGGAAGGGAATAGATGAATCTAGTAATTAGTTTTACAGATGAAGGAGAAATTTTAGGAAATAAAATAGCGGATATTATAGAAACCACTCACGTTAGAAGCTCCAAATACTCTGGAAAGATACGAGAGCTAATTGGACAAAGCTGGCGAGACATGGAGTCTATTATTTTTGTTTCCTCTACGGGAATCGCCATAAGATATATTAAAGACTTCATAATTTCCAAAGACGTAGACCCAGCTATTATAGTAATTGACGATACGGGAAAGAATGTAATCTCTCTACTTAGTGGGCATCTCGGCGGCGGAAATGAATTGGCGGAAAAATTGGCGATAGAATTAAATTCTTATCCAGTAATTACCACAGCCACAGACAATCGCGGAATCGAAAGTGTGGATGTCTATTCAAAAAAACACAATTTACAAATTGAAAATATAAAAGACATCAAAGTCATATCTATGCTTATGATAGAAAATAAAATTATAGGATTTTATTCTGATTTTGATTTGCCTTTAATAAATTATAAATATACTAGGGAAGTAGATTCTCTTAAAAATATATCAAACTTAGACGGAATAATAATTGTAACTAACAAAATTATAGAAAAACCAGACATTCCCAATATTATTTTAAGACCAAAAAATCTAGCTGTGGGCATAGGGTGCAAAAAAGATATGTCTGGCGAGAGAATTATAAATGCAGTTAAAAGTGAATTGGAAAAGTTAGAGTTATCAGAATTGTCTTTGTATAAATTTGGAACAGTAGAAGCTAAAAAGGACGAAAAAGGTATTTTTGAAGCAGCCAAGTATTTTAATTGTGACGTAAGAGTATTTGAAAATGAAGAGATAGCTAAAGTAGAAGATATGTTTGAAAAATCTCAATTTGTGAAGGATACTATAGGCGTATATAACGTTTCGGAGCCTGCTTGTCATTTACTTGGCGGAAAAATAATTTCAGGAAGACAAAAATACAACGGAATAACCGTATCAATAGGAGAAATTAATTTATGAAAAAACTTTATGTAATAGGAATAGGACCAGGTGGAGAAGAAAACTTCACGCTAAGATGCATTAAAGCGTTGGAAGATTCAGAGGTGATAGTGGGATATAAGCCCTATCTGAACTATGTAGAAAAATATATTGGAGACAAAGAAACTTACGCATCAGGAATGCGTGGTGAAGTAGAAAGATGTAAAGCAGCAATAGAATTTGCGAAATCGGGAAAGACTACTGCCATAATTTCCACTGGAGATGCAGGACTTTACGGCATGGCAGGTCCAATATTTGAACTTGCAAAGGGAGTTGACATAGATATCGAAGTAATTCCTGGGGTGACTAGTGCATTTAGTGCAGCTAGCGAGTTGGGGGCACCAATAATGCATGACGTGGCGCTAATTAGCCTAAGTGATTTGATGACGTCTTGGGATTTAATTTTAAAAAGGGTGGACTTGGCGAGCCAAGGTGATTTTGTAATTTCCCTTTATAATCCAAAATCCAAAGAGAGATCAGAGCATTTGCGTGAAGCAGTAGAGATTATGCTGAAACACAAATCTCCATCTACGCCAGTTGGAATAATTAAAAATTCAGGCAGACCTGAAACTGAAATCACAGTAACTACTTTGGACTCCATTGATTATGAAATTGTGGATATGAAAACTATTTTAATCATCGGAAATAAAACCACTTACGTGGAAGATGGTTACATGATAACTCCGAGAGGTTATGATATATGATTTGGATTATAGGCGGGACTAGTGAAGGGGATTGTTTTTCCAAGAGATTGGGGGACACTCCCCACATTATTACATTGGGTACCAGAGAAGGGTTGAATTATTATTCTGGTGCGAACTATCAATTCAAACGAATGGATTTTGATGAGATGAAAGAATTCATCAGAGAAAAAAATATCCATATTGTAATCGACTTGACTCATCCCTTTGCAGTAAATGTATCCCATAATGCGAAAAAAGCATGCAAGGATGAAGGAATTGATTATTATTGCTTCGAACGAAATGTCACTGAATTTGGAAAAAATACAATTAAATTTTGTACTTATGAAGAATGCTTTGCTTTTTTAACAGAGTACAGTGGAACGGTATTTTTAACGACAGGGTCCAATAGAGTAGAAGATTTTGAAAAGGTGCGAGGAGATAATAGATTTGTTTATCGAGTATTGCCTATGATAGACAGCGTTACAAAATTGAATAATCTTGGTATCCATATGAAGGACATCGTAGCCATGGTAGGACCATATACAAAGGAATTAGACATGGAGCTGTATAGGTTTTTTGGAGCCGATGGGGTAGTGATGAAAGACAGTGGAGAAGCCGGGGGGACGGATAAAAAGATAGAAGCTTGTGAAGCACTAGGCATAAAATCTTTTGTAATTACACGAAAAAAGGAAAGTTGTATAAATTTTAATGAATTTATCAACAAAATGCTAAAAATAATCTCCAATTAATTTATTTTTATATGATAATATTATAGTTGAAACTATTTGGGGAGGAATAAATGGAACATATAAGAGGATACGATAAATATATTCAAGAAATCATTAGAACAATTCCCGATGTGATTCGAGGAATAGAAATAGTAGACATTGAACAAAAATCAGGAGAAAGGGATTTAGTCACCGAAGTAGATAAAGGTGTAGAAGAATTTCTAAGAAAAAAAATTTTGGATGAATTTCCTGACCATGAAGTTATGGGAGAAGAGACCTACGATACGAGTTTGGAATACAATACTAAAAATCTTTGGGTAATAGACCCTATCGACGGCACTGCTAACTTCGTGAAGCAAAGAAATGACTTTTGCACAATAGTATCCTATTTCGAGGACGGAGAGCCTATGCTTACGTATATTTATGAAGTGACCAAAGACGACTTGTATCATGGAATGAGTGGAGAAGGAGTCTATCTAAATGGAGAAAAATTACCAAAAATAGAAAACAAATCTCTGTTTGAATCTATGATAGGCACTGATATTAGAAGAATGTATCTCCACATGTCAGAGCTATTTAAGAAAATTGTAAATGAATCCTTCGCCACCAGAAGTGTAGGCACAAGTGGACTAGAAGGCAGTCGAGTGGTATCTGGAAGATTAGGTGGCTATATAAACTACTACGGAGGCCCTTGGGACTACTCGCCATTTTTCTTATTCGCAAAAGAAATGGGGCTAGTGTTTAAAACCCTAGAAGGAAAAGACTTAGAAATTAACAGCGGATACAGCAATTTTATTTTATGCACTGAAAAAGTTTATGAAGAGCTTATTTCTAATTAGTAGATAGTAATTAGTAGATGCCTACGGTTCTGCTTGTCAGATTGAATCTGTCAGACTTTGCCGTAGGCATTTACTATCTACTAATTACTAATTATTAATTACTATCTAACTTCTTCATAATATTGTGCTTGTGCTTGATATAACGAATGATACAATGAATTAGTTTTTAATAATTCTTCGTGATTTCCGTTTCCAATTATTGTGCCGTTATCTAAAACTAGAATTCTGTCACAAAATCTGCTGGCACTCATTCTGTGGGAGATAAACAGGGCAGTTTTGTCTTTTACTAAATTTGAAAAATTTGCGTAAACTTCTGACTCGGCTAGTGGATCTAGTGCGGCAGTAGGTTCGTCTAGAATTGCAAAGCTTGCGTCTTTGTAGACAGCTCTTGCCATGGCTAGTTTTTGTCTTTCGCCTCCAGAAAATTCTGTGGAGTTTTCGTGGAGGTTTTTATTTAGCCAAGTGTTGAGTCCGCTGGGAAGTTCGTTTATTGCATCTTCCATATTTACTCTTTTTATACAGTCCATGACTTTGGATTCTATTTTATTTGGTATAACATTACCTTCACCGTTGGAATAGCTTGCGATATTTTCCCAAATTTGAAATGGAAATAATTGAAAATCTTGAAATACATACGCCAATTCCTTTAGATAAGATTTTAATTCCAAATCCTTAATGTTAACTCCGTTCCAAAGTATTTCACCTTCATCAGGTTCAAATAATCTAGCTATTAATTTTACCAAGGTGGACTTACCTGCATTATTTCTTCCAACTAAGACCAAAGTTTCTCCTTTATCCAGTTTGAAACTTATATTATTTAGTATAACTTTGTCCGTTTTTGGATAAGTGAAGCTGACGTTTTTAAATTCCAAAGTCTTCAATGGTTCAGCTTTTATTCCTTTATCATCAGTACCATATTCTTCCAGCTCATAAAATTCAAATAGCGGTTTTACAAAGCGTATATCTCGGCTAATAGCTACAACGGTATCTATAAGGCGGGTTATACTTTGAGAAAATTGTTCGCTTGCAGTGATTACTATGGAAAAATTCCCCAGAGAAATTATCTTCCCGCCGATTCCTAAAGCCCTTAATGCTGTGTAGAAATAAATTACCAATCTAGAAATGGAATTCATGGACTGACTTGCAGTTTCTATTTTTCTAGACTCATTGAAAATGTCTTTGAAACGCTTTTCTATCTCTTCCATATATGTTTTCATTTTATCTTCAATCAAATCATTTAGTTCGTATAATCTAAACTCCTTTTGCAACTCAGGCCTAACTAGAAGTCCTAAATAATAATTGTATCTTCTATTTATGGGCATCAGATCATTGGCAAAAGCTTCGTTTATTTTGCTATTTTTTTCTAATAAGAATCCTCCTATCAAGCACATGATTATTGTAAATATCATAATCCAAATATTAAAGCTAGCCAAAATCCCGCCTACTCCAATGAGTCTTGCCAATGCAATTCCTGCATCTTTGATATTATCAAGCATTCCAAAGATAAGCATTTGATTTAGAGGATACTGGGCTCTTTCATTTAAATCTAAAATTTCAGTATCTTCTAGTAATTCATATTTCAAATTTAAAACTTTCATAGAATATACTGAGTACAACTTATAACTGAAACTACCTCTGTCTTTTATAAATTTATAATTTGCAATTTCTTTGACGAGCATAGACATAATTATTAAAGCTGAATATACCAAAAGATTTTTTCCAAGAAGCCTTGGAGTCCAATCACCCATAACACCATCTATTACAATTTTAGGAAGATAGACTATCAAAATTGTATTTAATGACGAAGCAACAGTTACAAAAAAGAAACTGATAAATATCTTCGGTTCGATATTTTTTATATACGTCAAAAATTTAAAAAACAACTTTATTTCATTTTTATCTTTACCACTTTTCATGATTTTCACCTTCTCTGTAGTAACTAGCTTGGGTTTCATACATTTTGCAATAAAGTTCACCACGTTTTAATAATTCCTCGTGAGTTCCTTCTTCTTCCATTTTTCCGCCATTTAGAAGTGCAATCTTGTTACAAAATCTCGTAGATGCCAGTCTGTGAGAGATAAATATGGCGGTACGTCCTTGTAAAAGTTCGTTAAAAGATTTGTAGATTTCTTCTTCAGCAAGTGCATCCAAAGCAGCAGTAGGTTCGTCCAAAATTAATATTTTAGAAGTATCCTTGTACAATGCTCTTGCTATCATGAGCTTTTGATTTTCTCCACCTGACAGAATGATTCCATCTTCTTCCAAAGTACGAAGAAGAGGAGTGTGGATTCCCAAGGGATAAGATTCTATTTTTTCTAAAAGTCCTACTTGATTAAGTACATTGCGGATTTTATCTTCGTCAATTTCTCCACTTGATGCAGATATATTCTCTGCAATAGTCATAGCTACAGGATTGATTTCTTGAAAAACTACTCCAAATATTTTAGAAAGTTCTGTGGGATTTATTCTGGAAATGTCAATTCCACCGATGGTAATTCTACCTTTTTCAGCTTGATAGAGTCCAGTAAGGAGTTTTATAATTGTAGTTTTGCCTGCGCCATTAACTCCCACAAGAGCTAGACTAGATTTATTTGGAATGGTAAAGTTTACATTTTGTAAAACCCATTCCTCGCTTCCTGGATATCTAAACCACACGTCTTCAAATTTAATCGTGCAATCTATTTCTTCGGGGCAATTCATACCGCCACTTGGATTTACGTCTGCATCTATCCAATCGTAAAAATCTTCTAGATAAATAAATTCGCCAAATACAAAAGCTAAATCTTGAGAGAATTTAGTGCTGATATTTATGGCGAGGGTAAGTGCCATAATCATCATGAGAAATTTTGGGCCGTCTATGTCATTATTCATATAGCCAAGACCGAGAAAATAAAGTCCAGCTAAAAATGTAATGGATAATGCTATGGCAGAAGGTAGTTGAAATTTAAGCCTGTACTTGAAAAGAGAATATAAGAAATCATCCCTTTCTTTTATAAGTTTATTGAACAAAGACTTAAATGCATCTTGCATCTCAAAAACTCTCACGTCTTTTCCGTATTTGAAGTCAGCACAGATATCTTTTAAAGTATTGAGAGGACGTGTAATTTTCTGATCCTCTTCCAGTTTGCTCCTTTGAAACTCGCTTAATTTTATTTCTATTAGCGTATATGCAATCATAGAAATGATTGCGATAATTACGATTTGAATGCTTACTGTAGAAAGTAAAATAAATAATAACGCCAACCCAACGAAATCACCAGCTAGGGTTATGGATTTTGTAAGTATGCCTTGATAACCAGTCATATTACTTTCCAGGGCTCGACTCCAAAATCCAATGGCATCTTGGAAGGTAGAGTCCTCGTATAGTCCATATTCCATAGTAGTAAACTTTTTAAAATTATTAAGGAGCAAAGTATTCCTTTTTGCAAAATAAAAGGGGTGCAATTTACTTAATATATATTTTCCTACGCTTATAAACAAAATCGTTAAGATTGTGTAGCCAATCACGACATAAATCAAAGGCATTATGGCTTCCAAGTGTATTTCAGTTTTTGTCTTTAAAATATTTTCTACAATTTTTGTAATTTGTTGTACGATAAAAGCTCCTAATATGGGGATTAGTCCTTGGGTAATTGCAAAAACTAAATAATATAAAGAAATATTTTTTTCTTTAAATATTGGTGTGAATAATTTTTTAAAAGTTTCCCATTTAGTTCTGGTCTTTGGGTGAAGATATTTTTTTCTTTATTCATGGTCTTGTAATTCTCTTACTAAATTTCTTCTAGTTTCCATTTTCTACCTCAATGTATTGGCTTTCATTTGTAAATATTTGCCTAATTCTTCAAAGCTTTCCTTCTTTAGAGAATAATATGCTCGTCTGTCATCTACTCTCAATTCTAGAAAGCCATTTTGCATCAATATTCCCAAGTGGTGGGAGAGAGTAGCTGAAGATAATTCCAATGCGTCAGCCAATTCTTT
Organism: Tissierellia bacterium; assembly: GCA_012513395.1. The sequence goes on along the minus strand of JAAZCH010000141.1, from coordinate 12,185 downwards.
TACGTACATAGTTTTTTCTGCTAATAGATTAATTATGGAAAATCTTGTCATGTCCCCAAGGGCTTTGCATTTTTCTATTACATTTTCATCCTTCATTTCAAAATGTCCTGAGATTTCCATTAGTTCAATAATGATGATACCTATAAAAATTGTTTCTGAATTTCCTTTTAAATTAAGTGATTTCATGGAGGCGGAGTTGTAACGAAGGATTTGATACTCTAAATTCATATTTTCAAATGAGTCTATCATTCCTCCAAACAATTCATTGATGGAATTCAGATCGATTTCTTTTTCAAAATTTTTAATGGAATTTTCAAATCTATCCTCTACTAAATAAAAATATTTTTTTATGATATTTTGTAATATTGTGATATTTTCAAGTAATTTATTTCTTTCTTTTTTGCTGGCAATCAGATTCAAAACAACCCACTTAAGTTCTTCACTATATGTAGTCATTTGTAAAATGCTGATCACATCTGTTATATCTATTTGGATATTTCCTTTTTGCCATTTAGAGTTATTGTATCGTTTTTCTTCAAGGTGAGGGAATTCATCTGGAATGGACTTCTCATCCAAAAAATCACTAATGGCGTCAGAATAAAGTGCGAGCATTAAGTATTGTAAAATTTCTTCTTCTGAAATATTTTCAGCATCCATATGATCTGAAAACCAAGATAGGGAAGTAAGAAAAGTAAAGTTAGAAAATGCACCAGAATACGGTGTGGTTAGTGCGCCAATCATAGAATTATCTTTAAACTTATTGTATGCTTCCTTGAGACAAGACTTTTTGTAACTTAGTACATCTGCATATCGAGCGTCCAATTCCTCTATAGAAATAGAATATTTTTGTGGCTCAGATGTTATGTGGAGATTTTCAATTTCTTCTAAAGAGTTTATTTCATATAAAAGTTCTCCTAAACCTGCCATTTCACTAAGCCAGTTTATTTCTTTTATAAAATTGTATTTCATGTCTTCCTCCAGTATTAGAAAAATATTTAGATGCGATTCGATAACTATCTACGCATATAATAATACATGCGTAGATAGATATCAACTATTAATTAGAAAAAAATTAAATGCAATAAAATCGAAAAAAAGATGCGAAGAATAAATTCCTCACATCTTGGTATTTAGTTATTTTATTTTTCTTCTTCTTTTAGTATTTCGCCAGTTCCTGCGTCGATTTCATAATCGTATTTTGTTTCCCCTACATTAAACGTTACTTTATAGTACTGTAAGTTATTTTCTGTTTTCAATTCTATAGACAAATCTGTTACGTCAGATTCTTGCACCTTAGCCTCATTCAAAGCTATTATTTTGGCGTCGTCTTCAGACATTGGCAATGGCGAAATATTTTCTACCGGCGGAGTAGTAGTTTCTTCTTCAATAGGTAAAGTAGTATCCGTTGGCATCTCTACTGGGTCATTAGGAGTATCAGCAGGTTTTTGCCAACAACCAACTAATGTGACAGCTATTGCAAAAATTAGCAATGCGTATTTGAATATTCTTTTTTGTTTCATGTTATTCATCTCCTTATCAAAACATTACCCGATACATTGTGATAATAACCTAAAACGATAATAAATAATTACACAAGAAGTCCATAAAAATATTTCAGCGTTCAATCTTTAAGATTTAATAAATTATTTGGCTTTGTTATTCTAATATTGCCAGTTTTAAGGTATAATTAATGTGATTTAAAAGGAGGTAGGCATGAATTTAAAAGTGCTGCACCTTATCAGCGGGGGAGATACTGGGGGAGCTAAAACTCACATTTTTTCTCTGATGGAAGGTTTAAAAGATTTTGTTGATGCAAAGATAATTTGCTTTATAGAAGATACATTTTACGAAGAAGCTAAATCAAATGGAATTGATATAGAAGTAATTCCACAAAAAAGACGTTCTGATATGTCTGTAGTAAAGAAAATTTCTGACTTAGTAAATGATGAACATTATGATATAGTTCACTGTCACGGTGCTAGGGCAAATACGATTGCAATATTTTTAAAATCCAAAATAAATGTTCCTATGATTACCACTATACACAGTGATTATTTATTAGATTTCAAAGATAGCTTTTACAAAGATTTAATTTTTACTCCAATCAATACTTTTGCTCTTAAGCGTTTTGATTACTATGTAGCTGTAACTGAGAACTTTAAGTCTATGCTCATCGACAGAGGATTCAATGACCAAAAGATATACACCTTGTACAATGGAATCAATATGAATTCTGACCCATGGGTAATAGTTAAAGATGATTTTTTGAAAAGATACAATATAGATTATAAGGGGAAGTATTTGGTGGGGCAAGTTGCCAGACTAGACGGCGTGAAGAATATTAAAATGACCATTCGGGCTGCTCAGAAACTATCGGAAACAAGAAGGGATATAATGTTTCTCATTGCAGGTGATGGGGAAGAACTACATGAGCTTCAAAAATTGGCAAAGGAATTGAAAGTGGAAGATATGATTGTTTTCTTAGGTTTTGTCAAGGAAAATATGTCATTTTTTAATGCAATAGATTTAAATATTTTAACATCCCTTAGCGAATCATTTCCATATGTGATTTTGGAAGCCTCTAAGATGAAAAAAGCTACGATTGCTACTAATGTTGGGGGAATTAACGAATTAATTAGGGACGGAGTAGATGGATATCTAATAGAATCCAATGATTTTAATAAATTGGCAAGTCGCATAGATTATTTGGCAGATAATTCTGTCAAGTCTGTAGAGATGGGGGAATCCATATACAATAGAGTTAAGGAAAGTTTTTCTACAGAATCTATGGCAGCTACTCAAATTGAAATATATAATAACATTTTAAGCAGGAGGAATTTATGAGATTAATAGATGGAAAAGGTAGATTGTTTGGGATAATAAACATAATTGATTTATTGGTATTGTTGGCAGTTTTGGCTTTGGCGGTGTTTGGAGTTTCTAGAATGGGCAAAGGCATCGTAACGACATCTGCCACAAAAGAAGGAATCGTAACATATGAGATTTCAGATATAAGACAAGTTACAGTGGATCAAATACAAGTAGGAGATCCTGTTTATCATTACGACAAAGGCACTTATATTGGTGAGATAGTAGATGTTAATATTGAACCCTTTAAGGAAAGAGTAGATTACAACGGCAGATGGATTGAAGCAGAAGTTCCTAGAAAGTTTTTGGCACAAATAAAAGTGAAGGCAAATCTAGAAGAAACGGATCAATACTACACTGCAGGTGGGGAACAAACTAGAGTTGGTATCCAATTCAGACTTAAGAATAAAAAGTTTGCTTCCTTTGGAGTTGTAACTAATATGGAGATTACTGAATAGGAGTGAAGTGATGTATAATAGCATTTTTATCGGCCTAATTATGACTATAACTAGGTCAGTACAAAAAATGTATAAACACAGTCTCACTTGTCATATTTTTTCAACCCTTGAAAGATACATTAGAATAATCTATAGAGGATCCTTATTGCATGGCTTTAATAGAAGCAGTGAAAGTATTTTCAAAAATTCCTTTACTTACAAAGGAGTTGGATATATTTTTATGCTGATGGACAAGGTATTGGATTTTTTAAAAGATTTTGTTAATAGGATTGCTTTTGGTTCAGAGGTTTCAAAGGGCTTGGGATATTATTCTAGCTCTATAGCTTCTGCTTTAAGATTATTTTATGAGACTTTCGTATTGTTGGGGCTCATATTGATCATAGGAAATTTTTTGGGATATAAAGGGATTCCTCTATTATTCAATTTATTTTTAATTGGATTAGGATTATTTGGGATTCACTTAAATGGATTGGAATTAATAGCTATTAAAGAGTCAGCATTTATTAATTTCTTTTTAGATTTATTTGAAGAAGATAAAGGCGGTGAGAACTGGTGGTAAGAAAAATCGAGAGAAATAATTTTATTGTACCAGTAGTTCTAAGCTTGGTTTTGGCGATTATTTATTTTACTGTGGGAACAAAATATTTTTTAGCTGCCTTGGTTTTAGCTATTGGCGGCTTTTTGTCATTAGTAGATTTTAGATTTGCAGTATTTGGAATTACTTTTTTAATGCCATTTTTGCCAAATACTTTGGCTTTATTGGCATTTTTAGGTTTGGGATTTTTATACTTTTTAAGAAGAGTTTTTATAGAAAAAGATACCATAGTTCATAATGTTTATTCTGGAATAATTGCTGTTTATTTAGTGGTGCTAATTATTCAGACGGTAACATCAGTAGACTTTAAAGGAAGCTTGAGAGATTTGGGGCTTCATATTGGTGGGCTTGCATATATATTTGCAGTAGTGAACACCATCAAGACTCGAAAAGATTTCAATATTTTTGTAACTGTACTACTAGCGTCTGTGACAATAGTGGCACTGATAGGAATTTTACAAATTTTTACTGGCGTAGAAATACGCAGGGAGTGGGTAGACGTTGAAGCTAATCCCGACATGAGAGTTAGAGTATTTTCTGTATTTGGAAATCCCAACACTTTGGCTGAATATTTAGTTATGTTTGCCCCTGTGGGAGTTGGAATGTTTTGGCATACAAAAGATATGAAGAAAAAATTTGTATTTGGTGCTGCAGTTGCCTCCATGTTGGTCTGTTTGATTTTCACAATGTCCAGGGGTGGCTGGGTAGGTATAGCCATGGCAGCTTTTATATATTGTCTTTTAGTAGATCCTAGACTATTACTTTTGGCAATCCCAATGGGATTTGTAGTGCTTTTAGTTATGCCAGCTTCAATAATGAATCGGATTTTGAGTATTGGAAATCTGGCTGACTCATCCAGCGTTCACAGATTTAATATTTTCAATATTTCTTATGCCATGATAAAAGACCACTTCATTGGTGGGGTAGGTTTGGGTCATCTTGCTTTTAAAAAAGTTTTTGAAACCTATAGCAGAACAATAAATGCATATCACGCACATAACTCATTTATTCAAATATTTGCAGAATTGGGATTTGCTGGATTTATGATATTTATGGTCATGTTACTGGACTTTATTAGATATCCAATTATAAAACTCGTAAACCAAACTAAATATATCAATCAAGATAAGTATTTTAAATATATTGGAGCTGGAGTAGTGGCAGGAATTATAGGTGTTTTTACCCACGGACTTGCAGAAAATGTATTGTATCTACCCAAAATAATATTTTCTTTTTGGACTTTGGTGGGGATAGGAGCAATGGCAATAAATATTATGGAAATCAACACGCCTAAGATCGTAGAAACTAAAGACCAAGTCTATAAAATCCTAAGGAGAAGTGAGTCAAATGACTAAAAAACTTTTACTTTCAGGATATTTTGGATTTGACAACTCTGGTGACGATGCGATTTTAAAGGCGATGGTGGATAATTTAAAAAGGACGGATGAAGATTTCGTAATCACAGCTTTATCCAAGGAGCCTGAAAAAACTAAAAAAGCTTACGATATAGATTCTGTAAATAGATTTTCTTTTAAAGAAGTTTTCAAAGCCATGAAGGAGACGGATTGTTTTGTATTTGGAGGAGGAAGTCTTCTCCAAGACATTACAAGTAGCAGAAGTTTATATTACTACTTAAGCTTACTTTCCCTTGCGAATTTTTTGAAAAAACAGGTATTTGTATTTGCGAATGGAATAGGACCGATTGATAGCAAGTTCAATAGGTGGCTTACTAGAAGGGTGCTTAACAAGGTGGATTTTATTACGCTACGAGACAAGTCTTCAGTCATGTTTACTAAGTATATTGGAGTGACCAATGAGAATCTTAAAATGACTGCTGACCCTGTGTTTCTATTAGACTCATCTTCTGATGAAAGAGCAGACGAAATACTAAAATCCCAAGGCATAGAATTAGGCGAAAATGTATTGGGGATTTCCATTAGAAATTGGCAAAGTTCTCCGAACTTAACTAGAGAAATTGCAAAATTTTGTGACACTCTTATTGATGAAGATATGGATATATTAATAGTTCCCATGCACTATCCATATGATGTGGAATACTCTGAAACTATTAAATTAATTAGTAAAAATAAAAGGATACACTTATTGCAAAATAAATATGAGGTGGAGGACATAATAGCCATCTTAAGAAAATGCAAAATTGTTTTAGCAATGAGACTCCATGCCCTAATATATTCTGCAAAGGCTAATATTCCCATAGTCGGATTGATTTATGATCCTAAGGTAACGGGTTTAATAGAAGAGCTATCTATTACGGAATATCTAAGGGTTGAGGAGCTAACTGCAGAAAATTTAAGAATAAAATACGACTCTTGTATGGATAATCTGGATGATAGAAAAACATCCATTACACTTTCCAATAAAAGGCAAGAGTCACTAGCTAGAGAAACTCTAAACTTATTGGAAGAGAGGCTAGGACGTCATGGATAGAGTGAAGATATTCGGAATTAATATAGAGAACACCACCCTAGATGATGTCATGATCCTCTTGGAAGAAAAATTGGATTCATATGGACTATTCACCATTGCGACTCCTAATACGGAGATAGCCATGAGAGCAAAAGACCAACCAAAATTTGCGGATTTGGTAAATGGTTTTGATTTAGTAGTTCCAGATGGAATTGGTTTGATTTATGCTTCCAAGATAAGAAAACTTCCCCTTAAAGAACGAGTTACGGGTTTTGATATATCCATGGAACTTTTGAGTATTGGAATGGATAAACCATTTAATTTATACTTACTGGGTGGTAAACCAGGAATAAGCGAAAAGGCTGCTAATAACGTGGAGAAGGACTTTCCAGGTGTGACAGTTGTGGGAAATAGAAACGGGTATTTTACTCTAGAAGATGAAGAAGAAATTGTTAGTTCAATCAATCAAACAAATCCTGATGTCATTTTTATAGGTTTAGGATTTCCTAAACAAGAGGAATTTATTGAGAGAAATAAGGGACTATTAAAAGGTAAAATTATTATTGGAAATGGTGGCGTTATAGATATTTTGGCAGGAGAAAGCAAGCGCGCACCAGATATATTTATCAATTTGAATTTGGAATGGCTTTACAGACTTATAAAAGAACCAAGTAGAATAGCTAGACAAATGGCTTTGCCTAGATTTATTATAAATGTTATTACAAACAAAAATTCTGTTTTGGAGGGAGATATTGAAAATGAAAGACATATCGGTAATTAATAGTTTGAGGTTTTTGTCAGCGCATGCTGTACAAAAGGCGAACTCAGGACACCCAGGACTTCCCTTAGGGGCTGCTCCAATGGCGTATAGTATTTGGGGTAAACACCTAAATATTAATCCTAAGGACAAGGACTGGATAAACAGAGATAGATTTATTTTATCTGCAGGACATGGTTCGACACTGCTTTATAGTTTGCTACACATGTACGGTTTTAATATGACTATTGAAGATTTAAAAAACTTTAGACAAATCGGAAGTATTACACCGGGTCATCCAGAGTATGGAATGACTGAAGGAGTAGAAGCGACTACAGGACCATTGGGCCAAGGACTTTCCATGGCAGTAGGTATGGCAATTGCTGAAGCTCATTTAGCTGCGAAATACAATAAAGAAGATATGAATCTTATTGATCACTACACTTATTCTATTTGTGGTGACGGAGACTTGATGGAAGGCGTTAGTTACGAAGCTCTCAGTTTAGCTGGAACTTTGGGACTAGATAAGCTGATTATTTTGTACGACTCAAATCATATAACCATTGATGGAGGCACTGACATATCATTTATGGAAGATGTTTCCAAAAGATTCGAATCATTTAATTTCCAAGTTCTCGAAGTCGCAGATGGAAATGATATAGAAGCAATCCTAGCAGCTATTGAGGACGCTAAGGCGGAGAAAAATAAACCTACACTAATTAAAATCACAACTCAAATCGGATATGGAGTTCCTAACAAAGTAGGAAAACCTGTAGCCCATGGCGAACCCCTTGGCGAAGAAAATATTTCTGAAATGAAAGAGTATTTAAATTGGAAATATGAAGCATTTGAAGTTCCGGAAGAAGCATATGAAATTACAAAAGCACAATTAGCAGAAAAAGAAGAAGTTTATAATGCTTGGAAAGAATTGGAAAAATCATACAGCGAAAAATATCCAAAGGATTACGAAGACTTACAAAAAGCTTTGAAGGGAGAAATGCCAGAAGATTTATTTAATGAAGAATTTTTTAAATTCGATAAAGATTTGGCTACAAGACTTGCATCTGAAGAAGCTTTAAATAGAATCTCGTCTAAAGTAGATTTTCTAATGGGAGGCTCTGCTGACTTAGCAGCTTCCAACAAAACTACTATGAAAGGCGTTGACTTCTTCTCAAAAGAAAATAGACTTGGAAGAAATATGCACTTTGGAATAAGAGAACATGCGATGGCAGCTATTGGAAATGGTATGGCACTTCATGGAGGAGTAAAAGCATATGTAGCTACGTTTTTAATTTTCTCAGATTATTTGAAAGGGGCTATGAGGCTAAGTGCACTTATGGAAGTTCCTGTGACTTATGTATTGACCCACGATAGTATCGGTGTAGGAGAAGATGGACCTACACACCAACCTATCGAGCAACATTCCATGATTAGAACGCTGCCAAATATCAATTTCATAAGACCAGCAGACGCGGTGGAAACTGCATATGCTTGGAAGATAGCAGTGGAATCTAAAAAAACTCCTACCGCTTTAGCACTAACTAGACAAACTCTACCACTCCTAGAGGGTACTGGAGCAGGTGTAGAAAAAGGTGGATATATTATTTCGAAAGAAAATGACGAACTTGATATTATCTTAATGGCAAGTGGATCAGAAGTGCAATACTGCGTAGAAGCTAAAGAAAAATTGGAAGCAAAAGGGTATGGAGTAAGAGTCGTGAGTATGCCTTGTATGGAATTATTCGACGCCCAAGACGAACAGTACAAGGAAGAGGTATTGCCAAAGGATATTAGAAATAGAGTATCCATAGAAGCAGCAGCGACTATGCCTTGGTATAAATACGTCGGACTAGATGGAAAAGTCATCGGCCTAGACAGATTTGGAGAATCAGGACCTGGAGATAAGGTCTATGAATATTTAGAAATTACAGGCGACAGAGTTTACAATGAAGCAATAAAAATTTTAAAATAATATGATGTCAACTCCTCTCATAATTAGCTTTATGAGGGGAGTTTTTTGACTTACTTTATGATTATATGATTAAACCATATAAAACTAATTAATTAAAGATTTAGATTTTATGAATTGGCCGTTTACTATACAATGGGAAACTGTTATTATTTACCATATAGGGGGTTTTTATGAAAAATAAAAATAATAATAATAATATAGTTTTGGTTTCAGGATTGGCCCTTTTTTCCATGTTTTTTGGAGCAGGAAATTTAATTTTTCCGCCTACTCTAGGACTTTTGGTGGGGTCAAATTATATATCAGCCACTTTAGGCTTTACTATAACTGCTGTAGGAATTGTCATGTTAGGAGTTATAGCTACTACAAAAGCTGGTGGCAGTATTGAAAATATTGGACAAAAATTAGGAAATAGATTTTCATTGTTATTTGGAACTTTAATATTGTTAGCAATCGGACCAGGTTTGGCAATACCAAGAACTGCTGCTACTACCTTTGAGGTAATAGAGGGCAGCATAGCGCCAGGAATAAATCCTGTTATCTCCTCTATTGTTTTCTTTGCCATCGTATTATTTTTTGTTTTAAATCCCACGAGTATGATAGACAGGTTGGGAAAATTTTTGACTCCAGCTTTACTTATAACTCTTGCACTAATAATTTTCAAAGGTGTAACTTCTCCCCTAGGGAAACCTACTAATACAGGAATAGAAAATGTATTTGGAATGAGTTTTGAAGAAGGCTACCAAACAATGGACGCTTTGGCGGCCTTGGTATTCACTTCGGTGGTCATAAAAGGATTTGAAATAAAAGGCATAAAAGACAAGAAAACCCTAGTCAATTTGACGATAAAGTCGGGAATTTTTGCGTCTATTGCATTGAGTATCGTATACGGTGGGTTGCTTTATATTGGCGCAACCACTTCATCCATGAATTTGGGAGATATTGGAAGAGTACCGCTTCTCATTTATATTGCAGAAAATCTTTTAGGGCAGATGGGAAAACTCGTTTTGAGCTTAGCCATGGCCTTGGCTTGTTTAACTACTGCAATAGGGCTGACTTCTACTGTCGGAACATTTTTTAGCAATGCATCTAAAGGCAAGTTCAGTTACAAAACTGTTGTGTTAATATCCACAGCATTTAGTGCGTTTTTTGCAGTGCGAGGAGTAGATTCAATTGTAAAATTTTCAGTTCCAATTTTACTAGCTCTTTATCCTGTTTCTATTGTACTAATATTTCTAAATTTATTTCCCAACTTATTTAGAAGAAAAAGTGTTTATATAGGTGCGGTATCAGGAGCCTTTGTACCGACTCTGGTGAAGTTTAGCCATTATTTAGAGGAGCTTTTGCCGCCTAACTTTGGAAGTTTCTTATGGATAATTCCAGTTTTCTTAATGGGATTTGTGTTTATTATATTGGATGAAGAAAAATAATTTAAGAATTAGTATTACATTCGCAAAAAAACTTTCTATCTTTTAAATTAAATTTTAAAAGACAGAAAGTTTTTTATGAATAAATTTTTCTGTAAAATTTTAGGGTATCAGTATAAAAATAAGCATAACTAGAAGGTGATTATGAGATGAAAATATTTAGATTATTACTGGCGACTTTACTAAGTATATTTCTCATTGGGTGTGGGAATACAGGTGTAAATTCTCCTTCAGATGCAAACAGAGAAGAAACAAATGAAGAAATAATAGTAGAAAATAACAAAAAAGAAATAGACATTCAAGTTGTTGAAGAAAATGAATCTATAAAAAGTGAATCTTTGAATTTTCCTGTAGAAACTAATCCCCCTGAGACGAATTACTTGCCTCATTTTGAAGGACAAACTAGGGTTAATGGATTAAAAACTGTTACGGAATACAGTTTTCAGGAATTTGCAAAGGGATTAAATTCACCTTGGGGTATATCCGTCTTACCAGAAGGGGATTTTGTTATTACAGAAAAGGGAGGATCCTTGAGAATATTGTCTACAAATGGAGAAATAAGCGAAGGAATTGGAGGGCTACCAGAAGTAGATTCTAGGGGTCAAGGCGGACTGTTGGATGTGAAAGTTGCGCCGGATTTTTCCGAAAATAGAATTTTATATTTTACTTTTTCAGAACCTTCTTCAGAGGGAAATTTAACAGCAGTTGGACGAGGAATGTTATCTGATGACAAAAGGATGCTGGAGAATTTCGAAGTAATTTTCAGAGCTCTTCCATATTATAAAAGTTCTGGACACTATGGAAGTAGAATTGCAATCGACAGAGAAGGTAATTTATTCATATCTACAGGAGATCGAATGGAATTTGAAAATAGAATGAGAGCTCAAGAACTAGATAATGGTCATGGTAAAATTCTTCATATTACAAGTGATGGAAAATCAGTTATTGGAGGCCCTTTTGAAGATAAAGGAGAGATGGCATCAAAAATATATTCGTATGGGCATAGAAACGTTCAGGGGTTAGATATACATCCAGAATCAGGAGAACTTTGGGCGAGTGAAATGGGGCCGAGAGGTGGAGATGAATTAAATTTAATCTTACCAGGAAAAAATTATGGATGGCCCATCATTAGTTATGGCATAGAGTATAGTGGAGCGGAGGTCGAAGAAGGAATAACAGAAAAGGACACCATGGAACAGCCAGTGTATTATTGGGATCCGGTACTGGCTCCCAGTGGTATGATATTTTATCATTCAGACGAGATTCCTGAATGGAAAAACAACCTTTTTATTGGAGGATTGAGATCCCAACATATTGCAAGAATTGTAATTGAAGATGGAAAAGTTGTAGGCGAAGAAAGATTATTATCTAACTTGGGCGAAAGATTTAGGGACTTAGAAGTTGGTATAGATGGAGCGCTGTATGCAATAACAGATGGTGGAACAGTTTATAGAATAGGAAAATAATTTAACTGGAAAACTTGTTATGAAATTGTCTTCTGACATTCCAAACTTTTATGAATTTTATGTGTAAATTCACGAATTTCCTTGAATTATTAAATTTATTTAATATAATAGTTGATGTGGAGGTGTAAAATGAAAAAATTTGCATTATTAATGGCATTAATGCTGTGCTTAGTTAGTTTAGTTGCATGTGGCGACAAAAAACCAGCAGAAGCTCCAGC
>JAAZCH010000140.1 GCA_012513395.1 Tissierellia bacterium | reverse complement strand
GAATTTAGTTCAAATGCAAGTTCCATCGGCAACAATAACTTTATCCTATATAAAAAGTCTCCATCTTTATCAATTCCTTCAAAGACAAATTTATTAACAATAGCATCTACTACATGAGTTAAGGCACTAAAGTCATCTTCTTCATAATATATGAAATTATCTAGAGCAATTAAATTAAGCCCTATACTTGGTGGTTCAGAGTGTCCTTGTGCAGAAAATCTTCTATGTTTCCACCTTTTAAGATATCTTAATATCCTTCTAAATTGATCCCTTTGTTTCCCCTTCTCTACTCCATTATTTATATACTCTACCAATCCCTTAGGATCAGCTATCTCCCATTTCTGAGAATCGTTATTACATTTAATTCCTTTTGCAATATAAATCTGACTATCAGTATTTTCTTTGTCTTCATAAACATATACTACTAGGTCTACATGATAGGAAGGTTCTCCATCTTTTTTATAAGTTACTGTTACACAAGGTTTTTTTATTTCTGCACCATATTCTGTATGATTTTTTAAAAGTTTTTCTATATCTTCCTTTAAATCCATAGGATCATACTCAGATTTATTAACATTAAATCTCAAACCTACGTCAATATCGTATTCTCTATCATCTCCTGGCTCTATTCCTGTGTGCATAGCATAGCTTCCCTGGTCTAATTTCTTAAATGATGGTAAATCTTCATCTTTTTCTAAAATTCCCAATAAAATATCTCTTTTCTCCGCAAGTTCTGAATTGGTTCCATAATCAAGTCTTATCTTGTCATTAAATTTCTTGAACTCTGATTGAATACTCATAATCTTCCTCCCTTATTTTTAGGCCTTTTTATTTCTAAATGTTGACCATTTTATTTCTCTTCTTCCGCATTAGCATTTGTTTCTGCTACTTTTAAATTATCATTTTCTATATTACTTCTTAGCGAATATTTAATTGAAGTAGTTGATTTAAATTTCTTATTTATCGAGGATACATTGCTATCATCGAGTATATTTTTCTTGAAATTCTCTGCTTGTTCCATTACTTTTTCAAATATCTCCTCATCCCATTCTGGAGGATAACCATGTTTATATAATAAAACAGTCAAGTCCATATTGAGTTGATTTTTTATATCATCTCGACTAGCCCAATCTGCATATTGAGATTTATCATCTACCAATTCTTTAATAGCTGTAGCTAGAATTAGACACTTACTATCTTCATAAATAAAATCGTTATCATCTCTGACCTTTATCAATATGTCATAGAAAGCCTTTTCCTCATAGGAAATACCCATCTTTTCAAAGGATATTTTATCCTCTTGAAGGTCTTTCAAGATTTCTAGTAATTCATCTGACAAGCTGTTAATAAAATCATAAACAACCTCACTAACAAAGACTTGGGAATCACGATTATTGTAGGATTCAACAACTTTTTTTAGTCTTTCAGAAAATTCTATAGCTTTAACTTTATTATTTTCCCCGTATTTGCTTATTGTTTTTCGCAGTAATTTTAGCAAGGCATTGAATTTTGATATAGGCATATCTATCTCATCTACTTGTTTTTGAAACTCTTCACCAAATAGCTCATCCGTACCCTTATTAACTATATCTTCAACCCCTGTAGATGTTATAGCATCGTATACCATTTTTTCAACAACCTTATTCATAACTTCGGCATCAGGAGCATTCCCTTTAGTTTGCTTATAAATTATTGAACGAATTGCCAAATAAAATTGAGCTTGATTTGTTTCTTTATCTGTAAGTTGTCCCGATGGATAAGATATTTCATAAGCCGCCTTCATCTTTCTAGATAAATCCATAAATGCCATTTCTGTCTCTTTTGAGGTTTGTATAAACTCAGAGCCTAAGTTTAGACATAATAATCGCTCTATAGGATTACCATTAAAAAATTTTGATGAATCAAATTGAATAAACATATCCTCTATTAAAGATAAATGGTTTCTAAAGATACTTAAAGAAATATTTAATTCATCGATAGGGCTTTCTTGAGGGCTTCCATATTGTTTTGCTGCCTTCAGCATTTCTTCCTTTATTCCAATATAGTCCACAACAAGACCAGTTTCCTTTCCCTCAAAAACCCTGTTTACTCTTGATATTGTTTGTATTAAAGTATGTTTCTGTAACGGCTTGTCTATATACATAACGGCAAGAGAAGGTACGTCGAAACCAGTAATCCACATATCAACCACTATAGCAATTTTAAAATTGGAATCATTATTTTTAAATTGCTCATCTAACATTTGACGATGACTTTTATTGCACATAAATCAAATAATTCTTGTGGATCATTATTACCTTGAGTAGCAACTAAATTTACTTTACTAAGCTCTTTTAGTTTTTCTAGCTGAATATCATCTAAGTCCTCTCTTTCAGTCTTTTTTGCAATAAACCATTCTGGTTTTATCTCTTCTAACTTTTTATAAACTAAAAAAGCCAAAGGTCTATTAGCACATACAATCATTGCTTTCTGTACAATATTAGGCTTTTCACTACAAAGTCTTGTGTAATGTTCTACAATATCATAGGCTAACTTACTTATCCTATCAGGATGTCCAAGTATTTTACTCAACTTACTCATGGCACGTTTACTCGTTTCTACCTGTTCTGGATTAGAGCCCTCCTTAATAACCTCTTCATAGTATCTATCTATCTCTTTTACCTGATCTTCAGATACTATAACTCTAGCCAATCTTGGCTCATACTGAATTCTTACTGTAATTCCATCATCACTACTTTCTTTCATAGTATAACTATCAACTATTTCACCAAAAACATGAATTGTTTCATCTATTGGTGTTCCAGTAAATCCAACATAAGTTGCATTTGGAAAACTATCCCTTAGATATTTAGCAAAACCATAGGTAGTTTCTACACCTTTTTCAGTATATTTTAACTTTGAGCCAATATTAGTCTGTGACCTATGAGCTTCATCAGAAATACAAATAATATTATTCCTTTCAGAAAGCAAACCAGTATCCTCACAAAACTTTTGAATAGTGGTTATATAAATGCCACCACTTTGATTATTAGCAAGCTCATCATTTAAAGCCTGTCTATCAGGTATAGACATTACTTTTTTATCTTTTAAAAATTGTTTTGAGTCCTCAAATAACTTACTTGTCTGTTTACTTAAATCATCTCTGTCTACAATAATAATAATGGTAGGTGCATCGAAAACATCTCTATAATGGGTTGCCAACATTCTTGATAAAAATAGCATAGCATAAGTTTTACCACTCCCCGTTGCTCCGAAGTATGTACCACCCTTGCCATCACCATTTGGTTTTAGATGCTTTTTTATATTTTCTAGCATTTTATTAGCAGCAAAATATTGTGGGTATCTGGTAACAATGGCTAATTCTTTACCTTCGTCATCAGGATAATAAATAAAATCTCGTAATATACTTATTAATCTCTCTTTACTAAAGGCTCCCTTTATCATGGTAAGCAAGGCAGAGATACCATTTGAAACCTTTTCATCTTCATTTGCTTTATTCCATGAATAATAATATTCATATGGGGTGAAAATGCTACCCATTTTTGTATTAGCACCATCTGATAATACAGATAAAAAGCAATAT
>JAAZCH010000139.1 GCA_012513395.1 Tissierellia bacterium | reverse complement strand
CAAATCTACATTTAGACCCCAGAATTTATCCATATCGATTACTTCGATACCTTCAAATTCTTTTAGGTTCTTATTAGTTTTTCTAAATTCCATCAATGCTTGAATATCTATTCCATCTTCTTTGTAAATTGCAAATTGTTCACCTTTGTGGTGACCTGCTATTGAAACTACTTTGATTTTTGCTATTTCTAAAAATCTACAAGTGAATGAACCAACGTTACCAAATCCTTGCACTGCTGCTGTAGCTTCGTTAGGATCTTTATTTATCTTTTTAAGATAGCTTTTAGCAATTTCTACAACTCCAAGTCCAGTAGCTTCAGTTCTTCCCAAAGATCCACCAAGAGGTATTGGTTTTCCTGTAATAACTCCTGGTTCTTGATGACCTTTTATTTTTTCAAACTCATCTACCATCCAAGACATAACTTGCGCATTAGATCCTACATCTGGTGCTGGGATGTCGATCCTATCTCCCAAATACTTATGGATTTTTTGTATATATCCTCGTGAAAGTCTTTCCAGCTCACCTTGGGACAGTTCACTTGGATCAACTGTGATTCCACCTTTTCCGCCACCGTATGGAATTCCTACGATTCCGCATTTAAACGTCATCCAAATAGAAAGTGCCTTTACTTCATCTAAATCAACATTAGGATGAAGTCTAATTCCACCCTTATAAGGTCCCACAGCGTCATTGTGTTGTGATCTATATCCTTTGAAAATTTTTATGCTTCCATCATCCATTTTTACAGGAATACTAACTTCAAAAACTCTTTGGGGTTCCTTTAAAAGTTCATAAACATCTTCTGAAAGACCCAATTTATCAACTGCTATCCTAATTTGTGTTTGTGCATTTTTTAATACTTCTGACATAATACCACTCTCCTATTATTTTATTATTACAATCAAGAACAAGTCTAGTCCTATATCATCAATACTACCAAAGATTAATATCTAAATGATAAAAACAATTCACTTTATATTTTGTGCAAAGTTAATCCAAAAATTTTATGTATCCAGCAATATAATCAAAAATATTACAACTAAAGCATTTATAATATTATACCCTACTTTGTCCTCCTGAATAAAACAATAATTTTTGATAGTCTTACAAGTATTTACTTGTGTATAGTGTTTTCGGGAAAATCTATGCTGCATTTAAGGAAGTGTGTTTATAAGGTATTATGTTGAAAAGGCAAAAAATAATATGGTTTATTAGATTATCAATATGATGGTCTAAATAATATATTTGTTTTTTCGATTCTTTTGAATAATATATTCAGATATATTATAATGGCTTTATAATATAATTATATTTTTAGGAGGAACTCATGAAAAATAACTCAAAAAAATTTGTACTCATATTGTTAGTTTTGGCTTTCATTGCAATAGGTAGCATAGCATATGCTAGAGATGGAAAGAAAACTGTAGACATCTACTATCGCAATATAAAAATATTAGTGGATGGAAAAGCCGTAGCCTTTAATAAAGACGCAGCAGGAAACCAAGTCGAGCCATTTATATACGAAGGAACTACTTACTTACCTGTAAGAGCAGTTGGAGAAGCGTTAGGACTGGATGTAAATTGGGATGGAGATACGTCCACTGTTTATCTTGGAGAAACTCCTAAAAGTAGTGCTAAATACCTAACCGAGACATTGGCTCCATATAATACAAGCAATATATCCATTTTCAAATTAGATAACTCAAGAAAACTCAATGTAACAGGAGTTGAATATAGAACAGGTTATCAATTTGGCTATAAATCTAGTATGATTTTTAATTTAAATGGACAATACTCAGAGATAAAAGGAATTATTGGACATTCAGGAACTTCTACTACGAAAGGTGAAAAAAAGTTGGACATTTACTTCGATGGCACTTTGTATGATACTATAGTTATTGATTTATTAGAGCTTGGAAAAGAAATTACAATACCAGTCTCTGGAGTAAATCAACTTAGACTCGAATCAAGCCCTTCACATGATCTTTTAGGTTTTGGTGATGTAACAATAAAATAACTAATATATTTTACAACTCTATAGTCTAAATATTATCCCCTAAATCTATACAAGTGATTTAGGGGTTTTAAAATATAATAATCAATCTACAAATTTAAAAAATTAATTCTCACTTCTTAATAGCCTTAAACTTCTCAGTTTGTTCTTTTATTCCTTTTTCTGCTGCGAATCTTTCTATACTGGACGCTCCGAAAAATCCGTCTACACCGTTTGTATTTTCTATAATGTATTTTGCATCTTCTGGATCTGCTATTGGGCCTCCGTGACAGATTACT
>JAAZCH010000138.1 GCA_012513395.1 Tissierellia bacterium | reverse complement strand
TCTTTTGTTCGCCATGATTTGGGTAAGGTTCATCCAAATAGCGTTAAAGTAATTTTTAAATATCCAAACGGAAATCAAAGTGCAATAGTAGGCTCATCCATAGGTGGAGGAAACATAGTAATTGTAGAAATAGACGGAATACCTATTACCTACACTGATGAATTCCCTACTTTAATTCTAAAATACAGTGAACAAAAAGGAATTATTCACTATGTATCAGGTCTTTTAAGTGACAATGATTACAATATTGAAACTATGAGAACTATAAAAAGAGATGACGTGGTTACATTGATAACCGAAACTACTGAAGAAGTAGACGGAAAAATAATAGATGAAATTGTCAACGATGACAGATTCACTTTTGCAAAATACATAATAGGAGAATAATTATGTTTTCTAAAGTTGATGAAATACTAAAGACGTGCGAAGAAAAAGGTTATGAACTTTACGAATTGGTTTTAGAAGAGGAGCTGAAAACTTCAAAACTTACTAAAGAAAAAATAAGAGCTGAACTGGAAGAGATGTTAAAAATCATGGAAGGCTCAGCAAAAGCTAATTTAGACTCGCCAAGCAAAACCAATATGAAGATGATAGATGGTTTTGCTTATAAAATGGACCAATATTCCAAAACAGGAAATACTATATCGGGAGAATTTATGACTGAAGCCATGGCTATGGCATTTTCCACTTTGGAATTAAGCTCGTCCATGGGACTTATAGTAGCCAGCCCCACGGCAGGCTCATCTGGAATACTTCCAGCAACACTGGCAAGCATGAAAAAAAGAAACAACTATTCAGATGAAAAGTTAGTCAATGCTATGCTAACAGCTATTGGAATAGGAAAGATTATTGGAAAATATGGATCCTTTGCAGGAGCAGAAGGTGGATGTCAAGCTGAAACTGGTTCTGCATCTGCCATGGCAGCTGGAGCAGTGGTCTATCTATATGGCGGCTCTGTGGAACAATCCTTCCACGCTGCGTCCATAGCTTTTATTCACGTTTTGGGATTAGTTTGCGACCCGATAGCTGGACTAGTAGAGTATCCTTGTACTTTTAGAAATGCATCAGGTGTTGTCAATGCATTTATTTCTGCTGATATGGCATTGGCAGGAATTAAGTCCATAGTGCCCTTTGACGAAGTTTGTCAAGCAGTAGGTGAGGTAGGAGCAGGACTTCCTGCTACACTTAGAGAAACTGGACTGGGAGGACTTGCAGGAACTAATACTGGTAGAGAAATAAGAAAGAGATTTTTAAAAAGCAACGAAGAGCTTTAAATTATAAAGGCAGGAAGATAAGTCGATGTTTGAAATGGACGTAAGAATACCCCAAGTGACTGTGGATTATAATCATAACTTGAGAATAACTCATCTTTTTGGATTTTTAATGGAGATGGGTAATTTGCATAGTGATGAAGTTGGAATGCCCAGCTCAAAATTAACTGAAATGGGATACACGTGGATGCTTTATCAACTGAAGTACAAAATAAATAGACTTCCAAAAGCTAGAGAATTGGTAACATTTAAGACGTGGGTATCCAAGTGGGATAGACTAAAATCCTACAGAGAGACTAATGTTTATGACGAAGAAGGGAATTTAGTGATAGCTTCCACTACAGTTTGGCTTGTGGTTGATATTGAAAAAAATAGAGCCATTAGAGTTCCAGAAGAAATCAGTAAGCCTTATACTATAGAAGGAAATAGCAATTTTGACTCCCTGGAGAATTTTGACAAGAAATTATTAGATGTCCCTGGCGAAGAGATAAAAATATACAAATCTGATATAGACTACAATCATCATGTAAATTCAGGTGTATATTTGAGATGGATAGTAGATTCGGTGGAAATTTCAGACGAAAAATTAAAAGAAATTGAAATCTATTACGGTTCTCAAGTCTTTTACGGCTCCAAAATAGAATCTAGAATGATAAAATCTGAAGATAAATATTATCACCAAATAGTATGTGATGAAAAACCAGCAGTTTATGCAATGACAAAATGGGAGAGTTAAATGAAAACTATAGGAAAAACTAAAAAGATTGCCTTAATAGCTCACGATGCTATGAAGGACGAAATGATAGAATGGGCTAGAGAAAATAAAAACGAATTGGAAAAGCATCAACTGTGTGGCACTGGAACTACATCTACCCTATTAGAATCTAGAGTAGGTTTGGAGATGGAAAAAATGAAATCAGGTCCATATGGTGGCGATTTGCAAATAGGAGCTAAGATTTCAGAAGGAGAAAT
>JAAZCH010000137.1 GCA_012513395.1 Tissierellia bacterium | reverse complement strand
CTTTCATGCTTTATTTCTTTTGGGTTGAACTTCATCAGGTCGAATATTCCTTGGACTATGATTCCTGTAAATATTGCACCTAGTATAGTTGCTAATCCGAAGCTTCCTCCTAAAATCATACCTATTATGACTACAATTGTCTCTACTATAGATTTTGCGTAACCCATTTTCAAGCCTGTCCTTTTTGATAAGGCTAAGTTAAATGAATCTCTAGGTCCTGACCCTAGTCCTGGTTTCATGTAAAAATAACTGGCAAATCCTATCAATACCGTTCCGATAAATAAATACAATAAACCCATTAACAAATTGGTTTGCATTGTAAATATTTCTAAATCCATGTGCATTTGAATAAATATTCCTACAAATACGCCATTCACAATGGTTCCTATTCCTAGAGGTTCTCCGAATATCATAGCTACTACCATCATCACAACGGATACTAAGATAGTGATATATCCTAAGCTAAGCCCAAAAACTTTGCCTAATCCGTCATGAAAAACATTCCATGCATCCATTCCTAAACCACAATAAATTATAAAAGTAAGAGCCAATCCAAATAAGTATATGCCGAAAAATAAAATGAGAATTCGTTTTATTAGATTAATCTTGTCCATTATGTCTCCAATTTTTTATCTTATAATATGATTTTATAGTAACTCAAAATATTTTTTCAGTCAATCAAATAAAAGCCCAAATCTGCATAGGCAAATTTAGGCTTTAGTTCTATTTATCGTCTTCTCTTGCAATTGTGATATATCTGTACAAGCTGGCTTGGGATACGTCTAGTCTTTTTGCTAGTATTCCAACAGCACCTTTTATCATAAAGACCCCTTTATTATCAAGATTCTTCACTATGGCGATTTTTTCTTCTTGAGTAAGTCTTTCTAGAGGTATCATAATATTTCTAAACTCCCCATCTACTATGTCTTCAATGGTTTGTTCCAAAGTTCTCTTCTCTTCTTGCACACCATGATAGCCGCCAGCTTCTTTACCTTCTGTTCTAGCTGCAGTTACTTGGCGCACATCTTCTTCGAATCCGTCTGGGTGACATAGCTGAAGTATCCTTCTTCCTAGATCTTCGTATCTAGAATCATCAAAGTTGATACTCATTATTCCTAACAAATGCTTTGCTTCGTCTTTAATGAAAAACATGGATGTTCTTAACGCCTTTCCATTCGCTCCGAAAGCAGCTCTGTTAACTATGTAGTCAGATGTTTCGTATTCCTTATTCGATATTACTTCCTCGAGAATAGGTAGCATTTTTTCTCCAACATGTTTACCGCTGATATTTCCGCACTTCATTGCTATAATCTTGTTCTCACCATTTGAGGTGTCGATTAATGACAATTCATAGTCTGGCCCAATCGATAAACTTACAAAGTCCAATAAGCTAACATAGTTTTCTAGTATCGTGTTCATGATTTTTCTCCCAAATCAAATTAAGAATTAGTTAATATTTCCCCTTACATTTTAACATTTTAACCTTTTAACTCTTAATTATTTAATAATTTTATATAAGTTTAGTACAAAATGAGAAATTAATCAATCTATTTTAATGATTTTATCTTCAACTTTGATTAATTTATATCTATATTTTTTTATTTTTTTGTTGCTTTTTAATGGGAACCCTTGCAAACACTAGGTTTTAATTATTAGAATTCAATGGAAGTTAATAAAATATAATTTATATTTTATGTAAATTTTTCTTAAAAAATCAATGTAAGTTTCGATTGTTTTTATTTATTATGTAACAATTTTTTAAAATAGTTTAAGTTTTATCAATTTTTCCTTTTTATATAATCTTGAAGTCCATATAATATTATACATTCAATAAATCCAATTAATACCATCGGGATTCCTTGATTAAAATTCATATTAACCATAACTCCATAAACTATTCCTACAAACAATATACTATATATAAATGAATCAGTAAATTCTCTTAAAAATATGGACAATGCACTAATCCCAACCATCAACATTGAAAAATATGCAAAAGAATCTGATCTTATTATAAATCCTGGCAAAAGAATTAATGGTAAGAATCCCAAAACTTTAAAAAGTCCCACTATTATACATGATTTTATCAAACCCTTTTCGTCTTCAAATGCCTTAAATACATTTTTATACCATCCTATCTCTTGTAAACCAAAAAGGATTATTGAAATTGAGATAGACATTAGATATGGATAGTTTATATTTTTTCTTAATCCGCCCATGAATCTATATAATCCAAAATGAGTCAATAATAAAACTAACATCATAAGCAGATTTTTTAAATTAAAATTATTAAAATGAATTTTAATTTCTTCTCTAGATAGAAATATTCCAACAATACCAGGACCTAGTGAACCTAAAACGAACAAAGCTACAAACGATGGATTGGAAAAAACTTCATGAAAAGGTATATCTAATAAAATAATTCCACCAAAACCTATAATATTAAACAGATATAAAAAAGTTAGAAATGTAATGAGCCTTTTTTTCAAAATCTTACTCCTTAATTTAGATTATTAAAGCGAGATGTAGCCATCTCGCTTTTTGTTTTTTATTTTAGAATGCTATTTGCATAAATAATGCGATTACACATAATATAGTTGCAAATGGAACGTACACAAATTTTCCGATATTGTGCCAAGTATCCCCTTGCTTCTTAATTGCACCTTTGTTAATTTCTTCTAACAAATCTTCTTTTTTCATTATCCAGAACCAAGAGAATGCTCCTATTGTAGCTCCTATTGGTATGATGTATATACTTACAAAGTCCATCCAAGGTCCCCATGTAGATATAGGTTCCATGAAAACTCCAATTCCAAAACAAATTACTGCTAATCCGATAATACCTGGAATTCTTTTCAAACTTTTGAATTTATACATCAGCGATTCCAATACGACTTCAAACATATTTTGGATGGAAGAAATTCCACCAAATGCTACAGCTGTAAATAGTATTATTGCAAATATTTGACCAAAAGGCATTTCTTGTAATATTGTAGGAAGTGTTACGAATAACAGACCTGGTCCACCTGCTGGGTCCATATTGTATGCAAATACAGCTGGAATCATAACAAGTGCTGCTACTGTAGCTGCTATAATATCGAATACTGCTGTCCATTTCGCTCCATCTACGACGTCTTCACTATCTGGTAAGTATGCTCCATATACAATCATCCCTGAACCTGTTACTGAAAGTGAGAAGAATGCTTGTCCCATTGCTGCTACCCATACCATAGGTTCTGCTAACTTAGCCCAATTTGGTGTAAATAAGAATTTATATCCTTCAGAAGCCCCAGGTAAAAAAGCTACTCTAATCGCCATTATAATAAATAGTAAGAAGAATAAAGGCATCATAATCTTATTTGTTTTTTCAATACTTTCTGCACCCATTAATAAAGTCATCAAGGATCCTATGACTACTATTATATGAAATGGAATTACTTTGAATTCTTGTAATGCAAAGGACTCAAACCACGGACCTGGATCAATTGTCATAATTTCACCAGTAACTGAGGCTGTCAATCCTTTGAGAACGTATGCAATTATAACTGCATAACCAATAGCTATACACATAGATCCTGCTAATGGAATCCAACCTACAATTTTTCCTACTCCTTCTTTTCCGCCAGACCTCCATGCCATTTCGTAGGCACCTACTGTACCAGTTTTTGCCCTTCTACCTACCGCATATTCTGCCGATAATCCTACATATGAAAATATAACTACAAATATTAAATATGGAACAAGAAACGCAAATCCTCCGTTTTCCCCTAATTTATAAGGAAAACCCCAAACATTTGCCATACCTACTGCCGAGCCTACACAGGCTAAAATAAATCCCCATTTAGATTTAAATTTTGATTCGCTCATATTAACCTCCCTTAAGGTAATTTGTTTCTTCTTTCGAAACAATTAAATCATAAGAACGTTTTCAACATTTATCCAAGGAATTTGGGCAAGCTTAAAATAACTTACATAAGTTTATGTTAGTTTTCTATTATAAAATAATTATTCATCAATCGAAATAATGGCGTTTTCTTTTTTTTCAAATACTTGCCTAAACATGTCATCAGCTATGTCATAATGATTTTTAGTTAAGTCGAGTGCTTCATCTAAATGCCCGTTTTCGTATGCTTCTACAATTTTAATATGGGTTTCAAAGCTGCTCTTTCTTAAATCAAATCTCCAATCACTATGAAAAGATCTGACGAGAAGTTCGTTTAGCGCATGATACTGTTTATATAATTTTTTTAAATATCTATTATTTGAATTGTCGATAAAGGTTTTATGAAAATCGTAATCATAATTGTAATATAAATCGTTGTCAATTTCTTTTCTTTGCAATTTTATTAACTCTTTAAGATCTTTTACGATGAAATCTCGATTCCCTTTTTCAAAAGATATCTCTACCCCAGTCATTCCTATATATTTAATTATTTCATTAATTTCACTTGCTGTTTGATATTCCAGTTCTATTACCGTTGCCCCCGCGTTGGTAACTTTTGAAATTAATTCATCTTGGTAAAGTCTATTAACTGCATCTCTTATGGGCGATGAACTTACATTAAATCTTTCTTGTAATTGTCTATTAACAATTTTAGAACCCAAGGGTATTTCCCTGGACAATATTGCTTTTCTTAATTCAAAATATATTTGATCACTAAGTGTCTCTTTTACTATCATTATTTACTCCTATAAAACTTTGTTGGTTTTTAACTATTTGTATTTTATAATACCACAATAGATTAATTTTGTCTGTTGATTTTCCTCTCTGACCTAGACTAACAGCTGGTTTTATCGTGATAGTATCGAAATCCTCAATAAGAAAGCAATTT
This sequence comes from Tissierellia bacterium, assembly GCA_012513395.1. The sequence goes on along the minus strand of JAAZCH010000137.1, from coordinate 1,611 downwards.
AATTATTATAAATAAACCTATTGAAAATAAAATTTCCTCATGCTTGTTTAAATATTTAGGTATGTCCAAGTAAGAACATACCTAAATATTATTTTTTTTAATCTATATATTCAAATCTTGCTGTAAAGAATCTAAGTTGTTTAGGTTCGTAAACGAATTTTAATCCTTTGATGTCTTCTTTGTGTTTGAATAATTTTATTACCGTATCAGCAACTATATCCATATGTTTGTATGTGTATACTCTTCTTGGAATAGTTAGACGAACTGTTTCTAGTTTAGGCTTATGATTTTCTCCAGTGTTTTTATCTCTACCTGCTGAAATTATTCCTCTTTCCATACTTCTAACTCCGCCTTCTACATAAAGTGAAGCTGCTAGAGATTGAGCTGGGAATTGTTCTTGATCTAGATGTGGACAGAATCTTCTAGCGTCTAAGAATACTGCGTGACCACCTACTGGTTCTACTATAGGAACGCCAGCTTCTTTTAGTCTATCGCCTAAGTATCTGATTTGTTTAACTCTATATTCGATGTAAGCATCTTGAAGTGACTCTTCTAGTCCTATTGCTAGAGCTTGCATATCTCTTCCAGCCATACCACCGTATGATGGCATTCCTTCGAATACTACTACTAATTCTTTTGCTTTTCCGAATAGTTCTTCGTCATTAAGTGCTAAGAATCCACCGATATTTACGATACCATCTTTTTTACCAGACATAGTTGCGCCATCTGCATAGCTAAACATTTCTTTTACGATATCTCTAATAGATACATCTTGGTATCCTTCTTCTTGTTCTTGAATATAAAATGCGTTTTCTGCAAAACGTGTACAGTCATACATTACTTTAATGCCATACTTATCTGCCCATTCTCTTACTTCTCTCATGTTCTTCATAGAAACTGGCTGTCCACCTGCAAGATTAACTGTAACAGCAAGACATATATAAGCTATACTTTCAGCACCGTGCTCATCCACTACCGCTTGTAGCTTGTTGATGTCAATATCGCCTTTGAAAGGTATGTTCAAAGCAGCGTCATGAGCTTCGTCTCTAATTACGTCTACAAATATTCCACCGTTAGCTTCTTGATGATATCTAGTTGTAGTGAAGTACATGTTTCCTGGAACATATTGGCCTTCTTCTATAGCGATAGAAGATAGAATGTTTTCTGCCCCTCTACCTTGGTGAGTCGGTACTAAATAATTAAATCCGAAAATGTCTTTTACTTGTTGTTCCAAGTATAAAAAGTTTTTAGAACCTGCATAGGCTTCGTCACCCATCATCATTCCTGCCCATTGTTTATCACTCATAGCATTAGTACCTGAGTCTGTCAGTAAGTCTATGTAGCAATCTTCACTTTTAAGTAAAAACGTATTGTAACCTGCCTCTTCAATCGCTTTTAGCCTATCTTCTTTATTTACTGTTTTTACAGTTTCAACTGATTTGATTTTAAATGGTTCCGCTGGGTACTTTTCTAAGTTTAAATAATCCATTTCTTTCCTCCTATAATTTAAAAGTTCTAGCTTTCACTTGCAGCGATGCGTGATGCATCACTGAATTCCAAAGTCATTGTACAACGTTTTCATATACATGTCAACAACTTTTTTATAAATTT
>JAAZCH010000136.1 GCA_012513395.1 Tissierellia bacterium | reverse complement strand
TGAATATTTTGCTAAAGTCATTAACTTCTGCTCATGGGTCAACTTTTGTGAAGTTAACACACTGTAAGCACCTTTCTTATCAAACATTTTTTTATTCCTCACTTAATATAGATTTAATATTTCTATATATTATTATAACCTATCCCAGTACATTTTCCAATAAATGAGAATAAATACACAATATTTTCATAGAAGAAATCGTGTAAAAAATAAACAAAAAAAGAAAGCCTCCCAGCTTTCTCAGAACGATGACAAACCCTTTATTAAGGTCGGAATATCATTCTTTTTCGAGCGTATATGGCCCGCCGGCCCGAGGGTACTCGAAAAAGAATGATATGGAGACCTTTTTTGGCAGTCTCAGAAAGCCTCCCAGCTTTCTTTTTGAACTCTATTTAATCGTCATCATCATCGTCCCAATCGTCATCCCAGTCGTCATCGTCCCAATCATCATCGTCATCATCGTCCCAGTCATCATCCCAATCATCGTCATCCCAGTCGTCATCATCGTCATCGTCATAATAAACTCTTGCAGGTGGCGCTGGTCTTGGAGCTGGTGCAGGTGCTGTTGCTGGCGCTGGAGCAGGTGCTGGGGCTACATAATTGTCATCATCCCAATCGTCATCGTCGTCATCATCATCCCAATCATCATCGAACAAGTCATCATCATCGTCTCTATCGTCATCGTAAAAATCATCGTCCCAGTCATCATCTAAATCATCAAATTTAACTCCATATATACTTTCGTAATAATCGTCATAATCATCGTCTATATCATCCCAATCATCGAACAAATCATCAAAATCTGTGTCGGTTTTTCTTAAGATGTATAAAAGGTCTCCCACTTTCATATTCTTTAATTCATCTGGAGTAAATCTTCCTTCTTTTCTTCTTATTGCCTCAATGAGTTCTAGCCTTGCTCCACTCATACCTAATTCTTTTAAGATATCATCGTCATATCTATCATCTAATTCTTTAGTTACAATTCTTCCGTCAATTTGTCTGTAATTTAAATGCTCATCTAACTTCCCTTTTAACTCACTTAAGCTATATCGTCCTTCGCCTTCATGGGATACCATTATAGCATTGTCTAATTCGTCTTTAAAATATCCTGCAAGTATTAATCTGTCAACTAAATCTTCAATTACATCATCTAAGTCTCTGTCCTTTAACTTATAATTGTTTAAGATATCCAGTCCATCTTGGTTTAATGGCTCTAACGATGTAACCTTTCCTAGTCTATTAGTATTTATTTGGATAGATGGATTTAAATCCAATATATAACTTCCTACTACTGAAAAGTTAAAAAAGTACATCATTCCTACTAATAAAGCTAGAATTGCAAAAATTATAAACATATTTCTCATTGTTGTTTTTGTCATTTTATTTTCCTCCTTGTTTCTTATTAGTATAACTTTTGAAACCTTCAAAATATTGCATGGAAAATAAAAAATTTTTAAAAAATAAAAACTGGCACTTTAAAAATAGCCAGTTTTACTCAATAATTACTTGAAATTATTAAATCTTTCACTTCAAATTCTTCCCAGACACCTTCTCCTTTAGGGGAAATATCTGTATATAGAATTATTTCATCTGGATATTTCAAAGCCCTTATTTTAATATTCATTTCTTGTTTTTCCAAATATTCTTTGTAATATGTATTGTAATTGGGATTGTTGTTTTCTTTTGCTTCTTTTATATATGGTACTGTGTCTGGATCTTTATCGTGATTTTTATAATAAATTTTGTAATCAAAAATTGCATCGCAGACGCCGTTTTCTATTTCTTCATTGTAATTTTCTATTTTACATCCTAAAAGTTCATAGTATTGACTGAATGTTTCTTTCGTTTTTTTCCACATGAAATCTTCTAAAAATTCTTTGTTATCAATTATATCTTGATTTTCATTATTCCCATTGATTTCTTTTAACATAATAACATTATTAGCTTCCTGTGGGGAACATGAAGATAGTCCCATTAATACGAGAAATAGAATTAGAATCGCTCCTATTTTTTTCATATGTATTCTCCAAAATAATTAATATATTATTATAAATTAGTTTACATCAAATCTTAAAAAAAATAGTTACAATATATTAACAAAAAAAGTGCATAATATCTATAATTAATAGATATCTGCACCATGTTTTTTGATTATGAAGAGACATTTTCAAGTTTATATCCTTTATATCTTTTTTTCTTGTAATCCAATTTATCAATTAGTTTTATCTCAAGCTCTTCAGCCATAGCTTTCCCCCTCATTACTGCTTCGTCAAGTAATTCTTCAGGAGCATGGGCATCTGAATTTAAAATATATTTAATATCATATTCCTTTGAAAGTTCAAAAACCTTTTTATCTGGATATCTTCTTCCATTTCTAATGCCATTTCCGTTGATTTCTATGGGAATATCCAAATCTTCACATGCTTGGAAAATCATTCTCATTGCTTTTTCTGCCGTTTCATCCCATTGGTGCCCGTTGTGACCTTCTAATGCCAAATCTGGATGAGCTACGAACGCAAAAATTCCTGAGTACAAAGCTTCTCTGACTTCTTTGGCATATTGCATTAAATCCCTTGAATCCTTAGGACCGAAGTTATCTATTTCTTTGTTTTTGCCACTTCTATGTTGACCTAGTACAAAAAGTTCATAACCGTATTTTTCTTTAAACATTTCGTAGTTATCTAAAGCATCCAAATAATATTCTGCTTCAAATCCTTTGATTATTTTAATTTCATCCTTATACTTCTCAATAACTTCATCTAGCTCTTGATTATAAGCTTCAAAATCTTCCCAAAGCATTCTATAAGGATCTTGATTGTCCCTATGAGGTACATGTTCTGTCATGGCAATTTCTTCAAATCCCAATTC
>JAAZCH010000019.1 GCA_012513395.1 Tissierellia bacterium | reverse complement strand
TCTCGCCGGCTCCACCATTAGAATTAATTAGACTTTGCGATAATCGTAAAGTCTTTTATTTTACAACAATATTCCAGGTGGTATAGATTTTTTTATAAATGAAATTTTTTTAAACTAATATCACCAGAAATTTAATTAAGTTTTTTTAAAGACTTGTGTTCTTTTAAAAAAAGTCCGTATTGACACAAATCTTTACTAGTGCTATTATATTTAAAGAAATTGCCTTTAAGTTGAACCTGTGAGTTCAATAAGGATAACAAGAAAACTGCGAGAGGGTTCTAGGTTATCCACTTCATATAAGAGGAGACTAGAAAATGAATAGCTTTTGTTGTTATAACTTAATAAATTTATTAAATAGTAAAAGTCCTAACTTTTTTGTCTTTGACATTAAAAATTGCGGGCTATTTTTTTAGGCAAAAAATCAAATGGAGGAAGCTATGATAATTGACAAATTATACGAAAGAGTAAAAGAAAGAAGCTTTATATGTGTGGGACTAGACACCAGTTTTGATTATCTTCCAAAAAAATATCAAGATTTGGGAGTGGCGGAAGGACTATTTCAATTTAACAAAGAAATAATCGACAACACATATGACTTGGTGGCGATTTTTAAATTGCAAATTGCCTATTACGAAGCCAAAGGGATAGAGGGCTTAAAAGGTTATGTAAAAACTATAGAGTATTTAAAATCCAAAGACCAATTAGTAATTGGTGATATTAAGCGTGGGGATATTGCTGACACTGGAAAGATGTATGCCAAAGCTCATTTCGAATCAGAATTTGAAGTAGACTTTGTAACTTTAAGTCCATACATGGGATACGATAGTATCGACCCATATCTTCCGTACTTGGAAAGTGGAGAAAAGGGCGCATTTGTTTTACTAAGAACGTCTAATCCTGGAGCAAAGGACATAGAATATCTAGAACACAAGGGAAGACCACTTTACTATACAATTGGCGATAATTTACAAGAAATTGGAAAATCTTGTGTTGGAGAATCTGGTTATTCTGCACTGGGTTTAGTAACAGGCGGAACCCAAAGTGAAGAGGCAGTGGAGCTAAGAGAAGCGTATAAAAATTCTTTCTTCTTAATTCCTGGTTATGGTGCCCAAGGAGCTACAGCTGCTGATATTAGAAACTATTTAAATGACTTCAACGGTGGAGTGGTAAATTCATCAAGAGGAATAATTTTAAACTTTAAGAAATATGAAGATGGTGAAGATAATATTGGTAAGTATGCAAGAATTGCAGTAGAAGAAATGAAAGCTAATATTTTAGGAAAATAATAGGAGGAAATAAAATGGTGGATATTAAGAAAAACTTGGAAGATTGCGGCGCATTACTGGAAGGACATTTCCTTTTGACTTCAGGAAAACATAGTGACGGTTACGTTCAATGTGCAAAATTATTGATGTATCCTGATGTTGCAGCAGAATCATTAAAACCTGTAGTAGAAAAAGTAAAAGACATGGATATAGATGTAGTTGTGGGACCGGCTCTTGGGGGAGTTATTGTCAGTTATGAAATTGCAAGACAATTGGGAGTGCCTTCTATGTTTACTGAACGTCAAGATGAAGTTATGACATTAAGACGCGGATTCAATTTGGAAAAAGGAACTAGAGTTTTGATAGTAGAAGATGTTGTTACCACTGGAAAATCTTCCTTGGAAGCTATAGAAGCTATAAAAGAATACGGAGTAGAAATAGTTGCTATTGCGACTTTGGTAAATAGAAGTGGTGGAAATAAAATTGGCGATTATCCACTTTACGGTTCTATTGACTTGGATATTAAAACATATGAAGCAGATAGTTGTCCAATGTGCGATGCAGGCGAAGAAATAGTAAAACCTGGAAGTAGAAAAAAGATTTAATATTTGATAATTTAAACTAGGGTATAGATATATACGATAAGCTTTACGAGATGGAGGATTAAATGAATTCAAAAATGTTAGAGTCCCTAGGGCTTAAAAATTATATATCTGGACCAGATTATAGATTGGGTGAGAGAGTTCCTAGAGATGAGGGTAGACGAAATATCTATTCCGCTCTAGGTGACATGGGTGAAAATCCTATTGAGATTTATTCAGGTGTGCAAGTCCACGGTCATAATATCGAATATTGTGATGGGATGAATGGCGAAGAAAATTTTTATGGAAGAGTATTTCCTGACACAGACGGACTGATTACGGACAAAAAGGATATTGCCTTAGTTATAAAATTTGCTGATTGTACTCCGATATTGCTTTTTGATCCTGTGAAAAGGGTTCAAGTAGCTATACATTCAGGTTGGAGGAGCACTGTACAAAGAATTTCACAAAGAGGAATAGATAGAATGATCAGAGATTTTGGCTGTAATATTGAAGACATTCACGCATACTTAGGACCTTCCATAGATATGGCAAATTATGAAGTGGACACTGATGTATATGACGCCTTTAGAATTTTTGAAAGCCGAGATCAATTTTTCCAAATAGTTGGGAATAAATTTATTTTAAGTATGATTGATTCTAATTTGAGCTTACTATTAGAGTCAGGAATAAATCCAAGTAATATAGAAGTTTCTAGAATTTCCACATTTGAAGACGAAAGATTTAGCTCCGCTAGACGTGACAAAGGAAAATACAAATTGAATTTTATGATTAGTATAATAAAATGACAAATAATCTTTTTTAAAATTCCCAAAATTATTTTAAATAGGAAAACAATTAAAAGATTATATAAAAAACTAGGCAAATAATTTTGCCTAGTTTTTTTAGAAGTTTCCTAACATATTAACATTACCTTCGCCTTGATATTTGATGCTTTCTATAAATTCTCCGTCCACAAGCTTATATACTCTAAAGCTGATATTTGCTGTGCCATGTTCTAGCATGCTGATATTTAATGAGTCTTCAATGCTGTATACATTTACTTTGGCTTCGCCCAGTTGAACTCTTTTATCAAAAAGTATATATCCTCCGCGGTCTTTGTGTGCCATGAGTACAAATCTATTGCCATCGTCCCAATAGAATCCTCCTTTGCCATCGCTCTCTGCGTCAGTGTAAAGGGAAACTTTTTCAATTCCAAATTCCAGAAAATTTTGCAAATCTACATTCTTGTATTCATTTAATCCTTCAAAGCTAAAAGTTTCAGAATGAGCAATTACTCTGTTGTTAGGAGTTGCGACGCTATTAGCATCTGCATTTTTTTCAGCCTTCTCTATATTCAATATCTCTACAATTTTTTTATCTTCATCGTATGTTAATCTTAATGTCTGTCCATCTTCTAAAATTTCAAAATCTTTTACGTTGCCAGCATCTAGTTTTTCACTTATATTTTTTACATCCAAAATTATATATTTTATATCATTTTCTATAAATTTTGTCTCTAGTACTCCTGTAACTTCTGTTAAATTGGTTGAAGTATCTACAGTAGTTTCGTTGCTCGCTGCGTTAGATCCATTGTTATTTTTAACCTTACCGCATCCTACCATTACCAATAGCAAAGATAATAATAATGTAATTTTTTTCAACTATTTCACCTCTGTAAATTTGTTTTATTGTAAATATCTCTTTGCAATAATATAACACAATCTTTAAAAATTAGTTACAATTTAGAGTCAAATCTTGAAATTTAGAAGATTATAATTTAATATATATGCTGGAGGTCGTGATGGAGTATTTTTTTAAAGAAGTGAGCTTACTTGCTCAGAAGGCACTTGTCTATGAAGTTTTACTTACTCCTAAGCCTGGGCTAGTGGATAGAAATAATTCTGGAGCCCACGATGATATGGATATATTCACTTTCATGGATTCTATTTTGGTTTTGGAAGAGTACTTCAAAAACTGCACTTCTGTTGGATATTTTCACGATGGAGATGATTTTTCGAAAATATTTGATTCAATTAGACCCTTGGGTGTAGAAGCGGAAGAAAAAATGTTTAGTGCTACTAAAGGCATAAACACCCACAAAGGGGCTATTTTCATTTTTGGAATCCTTTGCGCAGCTATTGGGTCTCTAAAAGGAAAAGACGAGGCTATCAACTTAAATTCCATTACCCAAAGGGGAGGAAGTATCTCTCAGAATATACTAAAAGATTTTGATGTAGATTTTCTATCAAAAAAAATTCTAACCTATGGAGAATCCCAATTTGTAAAATACGGTAATTATGGAATCCGTGGGGAAGCCAAGGAAGGATTTCCATCTATAAAAATTGCATACAACACATTAATTGAGTGCATAAATAAAGGTTACGATTTTCAAATCTCCATGGGAGAATCTTTGCTTAAATTAATGGAAACCGTATTTGATTCTAACGTAGTAGGTAGGACTGAAATTGAAGGCTTAGAACTTATGAGGAAATACGTTAAAGAAGTAAATGCCCTAGGTGGATTTAAGACCATTGAAGGAATGTGTAAATTGGAAGAAATAGATAAAATTTTTGTAAAGAAGCGAATAAGTCCTGGGGGATGTGCTGATTTATGCGCAGCCACAGTGTTTATATATTGTACAAATGAATGGTTGGAAAACTTGTAAACAAAGGAACATAATGCTATTATTACAATAACAAACAAGACAGTAAACTGTCTTTGAAGGAGTGGAAGCTTTTTGAAAAGTAAATTTTTACTTTCATTTTTAATAGCTCTATTAGTTTTTTCAAGTGCCTATTTATGGGTTTGGAATAAATTAGAAGGAACTACTAGCACAGTTCAAATCATAGAAGAAGAACATGGAATTGAACAAGTGGAAAACATTGAAGAAGGAAATAAAATTGAAAGACTAAATGTCGATGAAGTATTTTTCTTACTTGTAGGAGTAGATACTGGCGATATTAATAAAATAAAAGTAGATAAACATGGTGCTACTAACATCAGATCCGATACGATGATACTTTGTAAAGTGAACTTTAAGGACGGATCTATAAGAATGATGTCACTACCAAGAGACTCTAGAGTTCCCATTAATGGTAGTCTGGATAAATTGACTCACGCTCATTCTTATGGCGGAATGAAATTACTTATGAAAACAGTTAGAGATTTCACTAAACTCGACGTGGACTATTATGTAAGGGTCGATTATCGAGCTGTTGAGAATTTGGTAGATGCCATTGGTGGAGTTACTGTAGATATACCCACAAAAATGTATAAGATAGACACCACAAAAGGGATGGAATATCTAATAGACTTTAAGCCAGGTGTGCAAAAACTGGATGGAAAAAATTCTGTATTATTTTTAAGATATAGAAGCTATACAGATGGTGATATCGATAGAGTAAAGATGCAACAATATTTCTTAACAGAAATGATAAAACAAACACTAGAGCCTAAAAATATTTTAAAATTACCTAAGATACTAGACGTTTATTCTAAATATGTAGACACAAATCTTCCTACAAATATTATCTATGCCGGTGTAGGACTTGCAGGTAAGTTGGACAAGGAAAATATTGAGACCACTACCTTGCCTGGAGAATTTTTGGATTTGGAAACCAGCTATTGGAAAGTTTATGACAAAGGTGCGAAGGAAGTTTATCAAGAATATTTTGGCGAATATTTAATGGACTAGAGGAGATAAGATGAGACAATCTAGAAAGCAAGAACATATAGAAAACTATTTGTTATCAAGTTACAAAAACTCTAATTTGTTTGAAGATGTTTATTTAAGCCATGTCGCTGTAAGTGACCAAAACTTTAATGAAATCGACACTACGACAATATTTTTAGGACATAAAGTTAGCTTTCCTTTTATGATTAATGCAGTGACAGGTGGAAATGAAACTGCTAACGGAATAAATGAAGATTTGTCCAAAATTGCTAGCAAATTAAATATACCCATGGCTGTGGGATCACAAAAAATTGCAATTGATGCACCTGATTTATCTGATTCCTTTAAGATTGTTAGAAAAGTAAATCCCAACGGAATTATTATTGGGAATCTCGGAGCACTTTGTACTCCGGATGAAGCGAAGATTGCTATAGAAATGATAAATGCAAATGCGCTACAAATTCATTTAAATTTAGCTCAAGAGCTTGTAATGACTGAGGGCGATAGAAATTTTGCAGGAATATTAAATAATATTGAGAAAATAGTAAGATCTCTCCATGTGCCTGTAATTGTAAAAGAAGTGGGAACAGGTATCAGTGAAAAAACTGCTAAAAGACTTTACGATATAGGAGTTAGAAATATTGACATCGCAGGAAAAGGCGGCTCAAACTTCATTGAAATAGAAGATTTAAGAAATCCTAATTTAGATGCTAATGAACTATATGAATGGGGGATTCCTACAGCACTGAGTCTCCTTGAAGTAATGAATCTTAATAAAAAAGACCTTAATATAATATCCAGTGGTGGAATTAAAACTTCCCAAGAGATTGCAAAGTCCATTGTAATGGGGGCTAAGATGTGCGCTGGCTCTGGAGAGGTAATTAATTATCTACTTCGTGGTGGTTATGATACAGCTTTGAATTATATAAAAAATTTAAGACATAAATTAGCGATAATAATGATGCTTTTAGAAGTGAAAAATATAGAAGAACTAGGAAAAGTCTCCTATAAGATTACAGGAAAATTAAAAGAATTATCAGAATGATTAATATCCTCCGAATTCGGGGGATTTTTATTTTTTTGGGTATATTTAAATTGGTGAGAATTATGTTAATAGCAATTATTTTAGGAACAATAATTTTACTATCCACAAAAAATTTTGGAGTAGCAGTATCAGTAGCTATTGCAATTTTGATGATAACAGAAAGAGAAAGTAATGAAGGAGATTAATATGAATATAAAAAATTATGAAGATGTATTGGATTTTTGGTTTGACGAAAAACATATCCCTTTGCAATTTGCGGAAAATGAAGAATTTGATAATTTAATTCGAAAAGAATTCCTAACAACGTGGGAAGCTGGTAAGGAAGGACTTCTAGTAGACTGGAGAAAAACTATAAGAGGAAGACTTGCTGAAATTATAGTATTGGATCAATTTTCCAGAAACTTATTCAGAAAAGACATCAGAACGTATACCCAAGATAAGATGGCCATAGCACTTTCCCAAGAGATAGTTAATCATCCTGAATACGACACCTTAAATAAAGAAGAAAAGAAGTTTGTATTACTTCCCTTTATGCATTCAGAATCTACAGATCTACACGACTGGGCTTATAAATATTATTTAGAACTAGATGATGAAGGCACCTTGTATTTTGAAGATAAACATCGAGAAATCTTAGATAGATTTGGAAGATATCCATATCAAAATGAAGATCTAGGAAGAACATCTACAGAAGAAGAAGTTAAATGGCTAGAAGAAAAAAGTGACGGAAGTTATTTTAGCTAATGAATAAAAAGGACTATTATCTATCTTATGAAAAAACTGGATCATTTGTAAAAATAAGAGATAAGAACTCCATTTATTATGGAGGCAATCAACAGTGGTATAAAAATAAAAGAAGAGTTATAAATGGTTGTGGTCCAGTTGCAGGAGCTAATGTATTGGCATATCTTTCCACAAAGGATGATAGATATGCCAATCTTTATGATGAAGAAAATTTATCCAAAGAAAATTTTACTAAATTTCAAGAAAAAATTTATGACTTAATAAAACCTAGTCCCTTGGGACTAATTAATATAAATCACTTTATCAAAACTATTATTCGATATGGTATATCAAATGGCGTGGATCTATCGTATAGAAAATTAGGATTTTCAGATAGAAATTTTACCTATTCGTCTAGCTATTCCTTCATTAGAAATGCATTAAATAGAGATTTGCCCGTTGTCATTTTTAATTTAGACCTAAGAAGGAATTTTTTGTTTCGATGGCATTGGATGGTTATTACTAGGATATACGTAGAAGCTGGAGAGACCAAGGTCATCTTATCATCTTGGGGCGGAAGATACGTAGTGGATTTTGATAGATTATTTTCATCAATGAAACTAGGTGGAGGTATGGTTTACTTCTATTAAGAAAATGATAATGCTTTAAGAACATTTTAATTTTTATAAAAATTTGTGTATAATGAAATATAACCTTGTAACTAATTTGATGGAGGTCAATAATGATAAAAATAATCACAGATGATGGAGCGGACTTGCCACTGGAGACAGTGAAAAAATATAATATTGAAATTTTACCAATTGCTATTATTGCAAATGAAAAGGAACATTTTATAGGAAAAAATATTACTAGTGATGAGATGTATTCTAATATGAGAAAGGGTTTAGTCTATAGGACTTCCCAAGTAACTAGAACATATATGCTAGAGAAATTTGAAGAATTATTAAAAGAAGATAAAGAGATAATTTATCTACCCCTTTCATCAGGAATTTCCGGAACATATGAAACGGCATTGTCTGTAAAAGTTGAACTATTAAACAAATATCCAGAGGGGAAATTATTTATAATCGATTCTAAAAGTGCAACCATGGGACAGGGAATGGTTACCATAAGAGCTGCTATGCTAAATGAAGATGGCAAATCAGTTGAAGAAATAGTCAAATCTCTAGAAGAGATTGTCGAAAACCAAATTCACCTATTCACCGTTGGAGATTTGGAATATCTTTATAGAGGTGGAAGACTTTCTAAGACGTCCCAAATTATTGGTGGCTTATTAAATATCATGCCAATTTTATATGTAGATAGAGAACGTGGGAAAATAGAATCCATAGATAAGGTACGAGGATTCATGGCATTTTTGAAAAAAGTATCAGTATGGGCAAACAAGATTTCCAAAGACGGAAAATTCAATCCAAATCAAACGGTAGTAATCTGCCACGGAGACTGGGAAGAAGTAGCCCTTAAGACGAAGCGCTATTTCATAGAAGAAATGGGAGTCGAAGCAGAAAATGTAATTATATCGAAATTGGGTTGCGTAATAGGAGCCCATACAGGTCCAGAAGCTATAACCATATTTTTCAGCGCAGACCCAAAAGAAAAAGCGTATATAAGAATGTAATTAGTATTATAAGGTAGAAATTAGTAGATGCCTACGGCTATGCATAACAGAATGAATCTGTTAAACTTTGCCGTAGGCATCTATTAATTATAAATTACTATGTAATAATTTATAATATTTATTTTTTCTTCAACGTTCCAAACACTCCTCTTGCGATTTCTCTTCCTACTTGTCTGGTAAAGGAATATAGTGCGGAGTTGAACATTTTGGTTATTACGCTATCGCCTTTTTTCTCTGGTTTAGTTTTTACCTTTTCGAATTCTACTCTTTGAATTTCTACTAGCTGAACTTCTTCTTCCATTTTAGCTTGGAGAATTTCGTATGCTGATTCTCTATCGACGATTTCGTCGTATTTAGTATGCATTTTAGAATTTCTGATAATACTTTTTTCTTCCGAATCACTTAATACTTCAAATGAAGATTTTGGTGGATAGATAAGTCCTTTTTCTACGACAGTCGGTGAGCCACTTTCATCTAGTGTGGTTATTATAGCTTCACCTGTGCGCAGACCTTGGATTTCTTCTTCGAGATTAAAGGCTGGGTTTTGTCTCATTCCTTGGGAAATTTCTCTTATTGAGCGTTGTTCCCTAGGAGAAAAAGCTCTGAGCTGGTGGACGATTTTCGTAGCCAATTGACTAGATACATCATCTGGGATGTCCGTAGGATTTTGGGTTACGAAAAAGATTCCTACTCCTTTGGATCTAATTAGCCTAACTATTTGTAAAATTTTATTTAGAAGTGACTTGGATGCATTATTAAATAGCAAATGCGCTTCGTCGAAGAAAAATATCAATTTTGGAAATTCTGGATTTCCCACTTCTGGAAGTTCTTCATACAACTCGGATAATAGCCATAATAAAAACATAGCATAAATCGTAGGATTTCCTATTAATCTCTTGCTATTGATTATATTAATTATGCCTTTACGACTTGAATCTTCACGAATTAAATCTCTGATCTCTAATGAGGGTTCGTTAAAGAAGAAATCTCCGCCTAAATCCTCCAAAAGCAAAACTTTTCTTTGGATAGCTGAAATGCTTTGGGTAGAAACATTTCCGTACTCTTTTGAAATTTCCACACGATTATCTGAGATAAATCTTAAAATGGATTTTAAATCTTTTAAATCCAACAGTAGTAATCCCTCTGAGTCTGCAATCCTAAAGGCAATGTTTAAAACACCTTGTTGAGTGTCATTTAATTCCAAAATTTGTGAAAGAAGTATGGGTCCCATTTCGCTTATGCAAACTCTTAATGGAATTCCATGTTCTCCATAGACGTCCCATAGCTCCACTGGGAATCCTGAAAAGTCATGATTTTCTATTTCTAATTCTTTTAATCTATTTTCCAGTCCATCTATTTTTCCTGGATTTATCAAATTTGTCAAATCACCTTTGACGTCAGAAAGAATTACTGGAATTCCTAAATCTGAAAACATTTCTGTTAAAACTTTTAAGGTAACTGTTTTTCCAGTTCCTGTTGCTCCACAAATCAACCCATGTTGATTTAATTTTTCTGTGAGAAGACTAATCTCATTATTATTTTTATCCTTTGCAAAAGTAATTTTCACATCCGATACCTCACTCTCATTTATTAATTGTATTTTATCAAATATGATACATATTTCCAAGTATATTGATTTCACATAAAAATTTAACTCAGTAGATAAGCGTCTTAATATATGATATTATGAATAAAGGTGATAGTATGAATGACGACTTTAGTAATGGAGTTGCAGAAATATTGATGGAAGCATATGATAGCAAAGAAAATAAAGAATATCTAATTGCTTTAAAAAAATATGAAGAGGCATTATTTTTTCTTGAAGGTGAAGAAAAAATAAATGTGATGTTTTCTATTGGGGATTTGTACAGTGAAATAGAAGATTACAAAAATGCATTCATGATATATAATGAAATTTTAAAACTCGATGATAGAAATAGTGGTGCATGGTATGGCATAGCTTATACAAATGAATTGATAGGTGGCGACTTGGACAAAACCTTGGAAGCTTATGAAAAAGCTATTGAAATAGACGATAAATATACAGAAGCTTATTACTATGCGTCTGTAATCTACGGAGACAAGGGAGATTTTTTAAAAGCTAAGGAATATTTAGAAAAGGTAATCTCATTAAATCCCGAAGATTTTATTGCTATGAACGACTTAGGAGCGACTTATGAGACTCTAGGACAGCTTGATGAAGCAAAAAAATACTTACTTCATTCTATCAAAATCAACGAGAACTATTATCTTTCCCATTTTAATCTGGGAGTCGTTTACAAAGAGATGGGAAAATTTGAGAAGGCGATTATTGAATATAAGAAGTCAGCAAAACTTTCTAACGAGCGAAATCCATACTTAAATATGAGCGCTCTTTATATAGAAAATGATAAATTAGATGAAGCAGAAAATATTTTAACTGAAGGTATTAATAAAATAGAAGATCACATATTGTATTACAACCGGGCATGTGTCCATAGGAAAAAGGGTGATATTGATTTTGCCATTGAAGATTTCAATAGAGCAAAAAAGATTGATCCAATTGTATTGGAGTGGGCCAGTGAAGATCCGGATTTGATGGATATTATAGTGGAGGAATAATGATAATATTAAAGACAGATGAGCAAATAGAAAAAATGCATGAAGCAGGAAAATTATTAGCTGAAGTTCACAGACAACTTAGAACCAGAGTAGTACCTGGAGTAACTACCATGGAGTTAGATAAATTTGTAGAAGAATTTTTAATTGAAAGAGGAGCTTATCCTGAACAAAAAGGTTACCAAGGCTTTCCATATTCCATATGCGCCTCAATCAATGACGAAATTTGTCACGGTTATCCTAGAGAAGAAGTTTTAAATGAAGGTGATATTGTCACAATCGATATGGTAGTAAATCTAGATGGATATTTGGCTGACAGTGCTTGGAGTTATGGAGTCGGTAAAATCAGCGAAGAAAAACAAAATCTTCTAGATGTAACTAAAGAGGCGCTATATAGAGGAATCGATGCAGTAAAAGTAGGAAATCGACTGGGAGATATAGGCCACGCCATCCAATCCTACGTAGAGCCTCTAGGATATTCAGTTGTCAGAGATTTTATAGGCCATGGAATAGGAAAGGATATGCATGAAGATCCCCAAGTCCTTCACTACGGAAAACCTGGTAGAGGTTTAAGACTTATGGAAGGCATGGTATTTACAATAGAGCCTATGATAAATACTGGAAAATATAATGTAATGATAGATGATAATGGATGGACGGCTAGGACTATCGACGGCGGTATGAGTGCCCAATACGAACACACCCTGGCTTTGACGAAGGACGGTGTCATTATCTTAACTGAACAAGATTAGGAGATAGGTGGTATATGAGAGAAGTAAACTTATTAGATGGAAATATTAAAAAAGCTTTAGTAAAGATGAGTGTTCCATTGATGGGAATATCTTTTGTTCAGATAACTTATAACTTAGTGGCTATGTTTTGGCTAGGAAGATACTCTGAAGATGCTATGGCGGCAGTGGGAACTGCAAGTCTTGTAGGATATATTGGAAACTCCCTTGCACTTATTGGACGAGTGGGAACTGCTACTTGGGTAGCCCAAAGTTATGGCAAAAGAAATTATAACGATACAGTTCAGTACATTGAAAGCGGAATAAAATTAAATATGATTATCTCATTGATATACACTGTCTTTGCACTTTTAATGATGGATCATTTTTTAAATTTATTTACCTTAACTGATATTGTAAGAACTTATGCGAAAGACTACATGACGATTCAAATTATTGGGATGTTTATAGTGTTTTTAAATCCTATGATTGCTGTCAGTTATAACAGTATTGGAAATAGCGTGACGCCATTCAAAGTGAGTTTGATTGGTCTAATTACAAACTTTGTTCTCAATCCTATTTTAATATTTGTTTTTAAATTGGGAATAAAAGGATCTGCGTTGGCAACTGTATTGGCACAAACAGCAGTTTTAATAACTTATATTATAGCTATGAAGAGATCCAACATGATCATGTCTCAAGTAAATCCTTTTACAAAATTTAGTCGCGTAAGGCTTACAAATATTTTGAAAATAGGGTGGCCTGCATCTGTACAAAGTACAGCTATGGCATTAATAGCAGTAGTTTTAAACTCATTTATTTCTAGATATGGTTCTATGCCCATAGCGGTATTTGCAATAGGAATACAGATAGAGTCTATTGGATGGATGACCGCAGATGGATTTTCAATCGCAGTAGCATCTTTTATGGGGCAGAATCTAGGAGCAGAAAATTATCAAAGACTAGAAGATGGCTACAAAGAAAGTATGAAAATTTTTGCAGGCATCGGCGGAATAGCCATGATAATTCTCATACTATTTGGAGGAAAGCTTACTTCATTGTTTATACCAGGAGATCCAGCTGCCATGGCAGAAGGTGGTAGGCTTCTGGCTATTATGGGTATATCAGAAATACTTATGACTGTGGAAATCGGTACTAATGGAGCTTTAAATGGAGTAGGATTAACCAAATTTCCAGCTGTAAATGGATTATTTGGAAACCTTTTAAGAATTCCAATTGCCTTATTATTAATGCCGAAGTTAGGTGTGCTAGGTATTTGGATTGCTATTAGCATTTCCATGGCAATAAAAGGGATATCGGCTATCTTAGCCTATCAATATATAAAAAGAAATACAGAAGGATTTAGAAATTTAAGTTATAGGAGGACAGAATGAGACAATTAGAAATGCCTCACAAAGGCGAAAGAATTGCAATAATTTCCACGAATCACGGTGATATAAAAGTGAGATTGTTTCCAGATGTAGCGCCAAAAGCAGTGGAGAATTTTATCACTCATAGCGAAAACGGATACTACGATGGCGTAATATTTCACAGAATTATTAAAAACTTTATGATCCAAGGAGGAGACCCTGACGGCACTGGACGAGGTGGTAAAAGCATTTGGGGAACACCTTTTAAAAATGAAGTCACTCCAGAATTCAGACATATTTATGGAGCATTGTCCATGGCCAACGCAGGACCAGACACAAATGGCAGCCAATTTTTTATCGTCCAAGGTGGAAAAATTGAACCAAATGTCATAAATCAGATGAAGAATTTAGGAGATGAAGGTGGATTTTCTGAAGATGTTATAAATGCTTATGAATCAATGGGCGGTGCATATTGGTTAGATGGTAAGCATACGGTGTTTGGCCAAGTTTTCGAAGGAATTGATGTAGTTGAAGAGATAGCTAATGTAGAAACTGGTGCATCAGATAGACCAAAAGAAGATGTAATAATAAACACAGTGCTAATAAAAGAACACAATAATTAAAATTTATTTACTAAAAATGTTTTCAACATTCTGTCGCTGGGAATAATAAAAATGTAAAGATTTAAATAATCTGAACATTATCTAACAAAAGGAGAATATTATGAACAGAGACATTTTACAAGGTAAGTGGGAACAAGTAAAAGGTACTATTCAAAAAAATTGGGGCGAATTGACGAATGACGAATTGGCTCAAATTGAAGGCGACTACTCCAAACTAAAGGGATATCTTCAAGAAAGATACGGCTACACTAGAGAAGAATCCCAACGAGTTTATGATGAACTCTTTGGAGACGTTGACTTAATAGAAGATCCCTTGGTTAATGAAAGAGTGCTTATTGACAAAGATGATTACTTGACAAGAGACGAAACAGTTCACAGAAGACGAGATGACTTCATTGAAACTGAAGACGAACTTTACCACGACGATACCATAGGAAAAAGACATGTAGAGGTAGAAGACGACAGAGGAATCTTAGAAAAAATCGGAGATTTCTTGATGGGAAATGATCCACCCCATGTAGATGATCATGTTGAAGATGAAAGATATATCGACAGAGATATACTAACGCCAGAAGAAGTTCATCCTGATATCGTAAATGATAAATTGATTGTGGATGAAGACGATCCTGACTTAATAAGGGATAGATATAATGCAGAGCATGATCCCGAGATTATTTTAGAAGATGAAGTTAAGGATGAAGGTGCTTTAATAGGGAAAATAGATAATATAGGATACGATGATGTGGACCCAGGATTAGATCCAGATTTATACGATGAGTTCCAAGATCCTACAAAAATAGTTCATGGCGAACACAAAATTGATTCTATAGATCCTGTAGAGCAAAGAAGAAAATATTTTGAAAAAGATTTTGCACAAGATCCAGAAGGCATTAGAGATGAAGATTTGATAATAGTAGATGAAAAAGATGATTTACTTTATAGAGAAGATTTAAAAGATTTAGAAGATTAAAAAATTTAAAAATCTGCTTTCTCACTAGTTTATACTAGAGGGAAAGCAGATTTTATTTTTGTTATTGTTAATTCAATATTAAATTAGGGTAATATGATTATAAGAACGATTTAGGAGGCAGTTATGGAAAATATAAGAATTCGAGATTTATTAGAAAAGAAAGATGACGTCTTTGTAAGCATTTATTTACCAACCCATAGAACATCCCCCGACAACAAGCAAGACAAAATTAGATTTAATAATCTACTAAACAAAGCGTCCAAAGAGTTAGAAGAAAAATATGAAAAAGTAAAACCACAAGAATTTTTAAAAGAGGCTAGAAAAATCCACGATGATTTAAACTTCTGGAATTATGGTACTGAAGGTTTGGCTGTGTTAGTCGACTCGGAACAAACTAGAGTAATAAGATTTACAGGTGATGTACCAGAACTTGTAGTAGTAGGCAGCCAGTTTCACATTTTGCCATTAATTAATTATTATGAGTTACCAAATGATTATTATTTACTAGATATTTCTAGAGATAGATTTAAAATTTACGAATTGAGCTCAGAATCTATGGAAGAGTTAGACACACCAGAAATACACGAGCATTTTTCAGATTTATTTGACGACAGGGATTTAGAAAATCGAGTTGTGAGTACTGGAGGTTCAGAGACTTCTTTCCATGGTCATAAAGCAAAACCAGAAATAGATGAAAAAGAAACAGAAAAATACTTTAGATATCTTTCTAAAGAATTAGGTAATTTTTTTAAAGCTAAAGGAAATCCAATTATACTCTTTGGAACTACAGAAAATGTTGCAGATTTTAAAGAGATTTCAAAAGACGATTTAAATATATTTGCAAGCATAGACAAGCCTTTGGATTCCATGGATGATAAAGGAACAATTGATGCATTAAGACAAAAATTGCTACCAAGATACGTAGATACTGTAAAAGGCAGACTTGATGGTCTTAACACAGAAATATCTAGAGATATGGGAACAGACAACGCATCTAGAATAGTTACAGATGCTCCAACAGGAAGAATAGAGACCCTATTTATATCCACAAAATACGATAAGCTTGAAGTTGAAGAAATAGACAAACTCATAGCCGAAGTAATAAATGGTGGAGGAGAAGTGGTATTAGTAGATGTAAACGAAACACAATTCCCGATGGAAATGGGAGCAAAATATAGATTTTAAATAGATATTAATTAGTAACTAGTAGAGGCCTGCGGCTTAGTTAGACATATCAATTTGTCAAACTTAGACGTAGGCTGAAATTTATTAATTACTATATATTAATTATTATTTTTTTGTTTACTTGTGGATAACTCGGGTATAATTGATTTATAGCGAAGTGTGATGAAATTACATTTGAAATTAATTTGAATATTAAAAAGCTATGAGGTATTATAAATTTGAAAAAACACTATCGACCAGAGGGCTTTCCTTCTGGTCGTTTATTGAAAATAAAAGGGGTGAAATTTTGGAATATAAAGATTATTATAAAATTCTTGGGGTTGATAAGAAAGCTACGACTGATGAAATAAAAACAAAGTACAGGAAGCTAGCAAAAAAATATCATCCCGATTTAAATCCTGATGATCAAGCTGCCCAAGAAAAATTTAAAGAAGTAACAGAAGCATATGAAGTGTTGAGTGATAGCGAAAAGAGAACCCAATACGATAATTTTGGATCTGGATATAACTTCCAAGGAGGTCAAAACTTCAATCCAAACGACTTCGGTTACACTTATACTTCCTCGAACATGGGAGATTTTAGTGACTTCTTCGATATGTTCTTCGGAGGTGGTGAATCTAGGAAAACCACTACTAGAAGTGGATTTGGATTTGAGGATTTATTTGGCGGTAGATCCGCTAAAAAGCAAAAAGCAAAACCACAGTACAATTCTAGATTGACAGTTAGTTTGAAAGAAGCTTACGAAGGAATCAACAAACCAGTGAGTGTAAATTTCAATGGGCAAAACGTAAGTCTAGATGTAAAAATCCCCAAAGGTATAACTGATGGTAAACGCCTTAGAGTAAAGGGCGATAAATGGGGAATTGATGGAGATATATTATTTGAGATAGAAGTTAGAACTACTCCAAAAGAAAGATTAGAAGGTGTAGATTTAGTTTATAAAGCGGAAATTTATCCATGGGATGCTTATTTCGGCGGCGAAACAGTTGTAAATCCTGTATCAGGAAAAATCAAAGTCAAAATACCCGAAGGAACTAAATCTGGACAAAGAGTAAAGGTAAGAAATCGAGGATTTGAAAATCTAAATAATATTAAGGGAGACTTGTTGGTGGAATTTGAAATTATGAATCCATCTAACTTAACTCCAGAGCAAGAAGAACTCTATAAAAAACTTCAAAGTTCATACAACTAAATAATAAGGAGGAATGCATAATATGGACTTAAACAATTTTACACAAAAAAGCATACAGGCTATTCAAAATGCAAACAACGAGTGCATAAGTAATGGCAATCCTCAAGTGGAAGAACTTCATTTGCATCATGCTCTAATAAATGATGATGAAGGTTTGATTCCGAGAATTGTCAGCCTTATGGGAATAGACGTGGCAGGATATAAAAGAGCCATCTCTGAAGAAATAGGAAAGCTATCTAAACAATCAGGAGGCTCTACTTATGCCAGCCAGGAATTCAATAAGGTTATAAATGACGCAGTTAAAGAAGCAAATGACTTTCAAGATGACTATGTAAGCGTGGAGCATCTTTACCTAGCACTTTTAAAGCAAAAAGGTACAAAATCCCAAAAGATTTTCAACTCCTTTGGAATAACCAGAGATAAATTTTTAAACGCTTTAAAACAAGTAAGAGGAAATCAAAACGTAACTACTGACAACCCAGAAGGAACATACGAAGCCCTAGAAAGATACGGAACAGACCTTTGCAAAAAAGTTCGAGATGGAAAAATCGACCCTGTAATCGGCAGAGATGAAGAGATTAGAAATACCATTAGAATACTATCCAGAAGAACTAAAAACAATCCTGTTCTAATTGGTGAACCTGGTGTAGGTAAAACTGCAATTGTAGAAGGACTTGCCCAAAGGATAGTACAAGGTGATGTGCCTTCCAGTTTGCAAGACAAGACCATAATTTCTCTGGATATGGGAGCGCTGGTAGCAGGAGCCAAGTATCGTGGAGAATTTGAAGAAAGATTGAAAGCAGTCTTAAATGAAGTAAAACAATCTGATGGACAAATTATTTTATTTATCGATGAGATTCACAACATAGTAGGAGCAGGCAAAGCAGAAGGCAGCATGGATGCGTCTAATTTACTAAAGCCTATGCTAGCAAGGGGAGAACTTCACGCAATTGGGGCTACGACATTAGACGAATATCGTGAAAATATCGAAAAGGATAAAGCCTTAGAGAGAAGATTTCAAAAGGTAATGGTCCACGAGCCTACGGTAGAAGACACTATTTCTATCCTACGTGGTATTAAGGAAAAATATGAAATCCACCACGGAATTAGAATTTCTGACAGCGCAGTAATTGCAGCGGCAGTTTATTCCAATAGATATATCACAGATAGATTTTTACCAGACAAGGCTATTGACTTAATGGACGAAGCATCAGCAATGCTTAGAACTGAAATGGAATCCATGCCAGAAGCTATGGACGAAATAAGAAGAAGGCTTTTGACTTTAGAAATAGAAAAGGCAGCTTTGAAAAAAGAAGAAGATGAAGCTTCTAAGAAAAGGCTTGAAAATTTAGAACTAGAAATTTCTGAAGAACAAAGTAAATTTGATGAGCTTAGCGCTAAATGGGAAGAAGAAAAACAATCTATCAATCGAGTGAATGAAATAAAAGAAGAGATAGACAAAATAAAAATAAAAATTGCAGAAGCCGAAAGAAAATACGATTTAGAAACCCTTTCTGTATTAAGATACGGAGAACTGCCTAAACTAGAAGTAGAACTATCAGAAGCTACTATAGCCGAAGAGGAAAAAGGCGACAGAATTGTCAAAGAAGAAGTTACTGAAGAAGAAATAGCAGAAGTGGTTTCTCGTTGGACAGGAATTCCTATAACAAAATTGCAAGAATCAGACAGAGAGAGATTATTAAATCTAGATAGGATTCTTCATAACAGAGTAATAGGACAAAAAGAAGCAGTCCAAGCTGTAACAGATGCTGTAATTCGTTCTAGATCTGGACTTAAAGCACCTAATAGACCGATAGGATCATTTATATTCTTAGGCCCAACTGGAGTCGGTAAAACTGAACTTTCTAAAGCTTTGGCAGAGTCTTTATTCGACGACGAAAAGAATATGATTCGTATCGACATGAGTGAGTATATGGAAAAGCATACAGTTTCAAGACTTGTAGGAGCGCCTCCAGGATATATAGGCTACGAAGAAGGCGGACAACTTACAGAAGCAGTAAGAAGAAGACCATACTCTGTAATATTGTTTGATGAGATAGAAAAAGCACATCCTGATGTGTTTAATATATTATTACAAGTCCTAGACGACGGTAGACTTACTGACAATCAAGGGAGAACAGTGGATTTTAAAAACACAGTAATAATTATGACATCTAATATCGGATCCATGGATTTGCTAGATGGAATCCAAGAAGATGGTACAATTTCTCAAATAGCTCAAGATAGAGTTCAAGAACAATTGAGAAGAGCATTTAAACCAGAATTCTTAAACAGAGTGGACGAGATAGTTTTGTTTACGCCACTTAGAAAAGAAGAAATCTTTAAGATAATAGATTTACAAATTAAAGATTTACAAAATCGTTTAAGTGAAATGGATATCCAATTGTCCATTGATGAATCTGCAAAAGAATTAATCCTAGACCAATCCTACAATATTCAATACGGAGCAAGGCCAGTGAAAAGATTTATTCAAAAGGAAATCGAAACGAAGCTTTCCAGAATGTTAATCGGAGGAGAAGTAAAGCCAGGACAAGAAATAGTATTAATTGCTAAAGACGGAGAACTTGCGATTATCTAAATAAAAATTTAAAAGTACAAATAAACAGCATTCAACATAAAAATATGATGAATGCTGTTTTTTAATAAAAAATTAATATTAGTTTCTTAAAGTTTAGTGTAAAATTAAAATATAAACAAAAGTGGAGGTTACATTCCTATGAACAATAAAAAGTTAATGACAATTGGAGTTGTGATTTGTCTAATTGCAATTTTAGCAGGAGCAACATATGAGTATCAAATGAAATTAGATGATCCAATATTTTTAAAATCCTACATAGAACTTCCTATTATAGAAAATTCATTTAACGAACTAGGCATTGGAATAAATTTTATAACTAACTATGGAGATGATTTTAAAATAGTGGACTTAAAACCAATCCATGATGACCATGAGTTAGATGATGCATTTCAATATAGTAATATAGATTATGAGGATTTTTGGAGAACAATTTTAAATGATAGAGAACCGTATAATGGACGATATAAGACAAATTTTGAAAGAGTTTTATTAAACTATGATTTGTCGAAATACGATGGCGACATAAAATTTTCCAAAATAAAACTTGATATAGCTAAACCGAATGAAGAAGTATATTCTTTAACAAAAGATATAGGCAGAATTATTTATTATAAGGATGAAGATAACTCAGAAACAATTTTAAAAGATAGCGCAGGAAGCGGAGCGTCAGGTACATCATATATGGATAAACAGATACAAAATGTAAGTTCCACATTTCAAACAAAAGATGATGTTACCATTAAGGGAATAGAAAGTGAATTATTAAAGGATTTTGAGGAGTACATTGACATCACTATTAATGGAAAAGATTATAGAGAAATGATTGATTTTAAAATAGGTGCTAATTACGAGTTTTATATTGCTATGAGAGGAGAATTTCCGAGAGATATTAATATTGGTGAAATGATAATTAGTCCAAGATTAGTTTACGAAGACAGTAAAGGAAATGTTCACAAGATTAGCATATCATCTATGTATATGAGAGCAGAAAACGAAGCTAATAAAATCGTAAAAGAATTGAGAGGTAAATAATGTATAAAGGCTTTAATAAAATATTTTGGGGATATTTATTTCTAACTTT
This sequence comes from Tissierellia bacterium, assembly GCA_012513395.1. Next base: position 611 of record JAAZCH010000019.1, on the reverse strand, counting down.
TAAAATAAATTTAGGACCAATTCCCATATTGCCAGCATTTGTGTCGTGGATAATAATCTTTAATGGAATAAATATTATATTATCTGAAAAAGATAATGAAAACTTCCGAAGGGCAAAGGCTCTAGTTTTCTTTCAAATATTTTTAGGCTTAATTGAAATGGCAATAGGCATTTTTCAATTACAAATTGTACAAGATAGGATATTCTTGTACATGACTCCAGTAGGATTGGTGCTTAATTTGATTGTCTATTATTTTATTTTGGAAGGCTCCATTGATTTCATATTAGAAATGGACTCATATTTTTATTCCAGTCTAAACTCCACCTTGAAGAATATAATTATCTTTAACGTAATATTTATTTTAATAATCACAGGTGCTTTAGCATTTCCCCATGACGGAATTTTAATATTTGGGATGATATTGATTGTAATCATGCAAATAGTATTCATTTATTGGGTTAGAAAAGTAAGAAATAGATTTGAAGTAAAAATTTTGGAGGAATAAAAATTATATGAATATACTAGTAACATTAAATTCCAACTACATACCACCGCTGAAAATAATGTTGAAATCCATGTTTATTAATAACCCTAAAGTAACATTTACAGTT
>JAAZCH010000135.1 GCA_012513395.1 Tissierellia bacterium | reverse complement strand
TCCTTTCGTACTTTTGCAATCAGTTGATGGTGTTGATGCTTTTTTATTTTGTTATTTTTTCTTATAAAAACTCTGAGCTTCTCAATATCTTTTTAGCCTTTTAAAAATCCCACATCAGGCATTTATAGGGCTCTTTATCGACATTTAGGCATCAGATAAAAACTACCTTATTTGGTAACCACCTAAAATACTTAAATCTTAAAACAATATCTAACTCAAACATTGTAACATATTTTAAACTCAAACTAAAGTAAAACTTTTATAACAATTGTGTGACAAGTATTTAATCCATTGGCCCGACAAGAGGAAAGCTTTCTTCCCTAGAGATGAGTTCTCCACCGTTGGCCTCTTTAAAGAATATTTCAAAGAAGGTGTTATTATCTTCTTTATATGCAAACTTCCTGTATTCAGGAATATCTTCATTTGTAAATGAATCAATTACACTTGCAAGCCTCTGATTTAAAAGCGAAACCATTTCTTGTACCTTTTTATCTTCCAAAATCAATTCCATAGCCTTTGATCTTTTATAGCCTAAGCTCTTTAGAGTGTCATAAATATCTTTACCTGCAAATTTTCTAATTATTCTCCTAATTTGTCTTCCCTTAATGCCCATAATTTTAAGAGTTCCGTCGTATTCTAACACTTCTTTTATCGTCGGTATATATAATATTTCTCCAAATACATCAGGTATAAGTTTATCAGTTACGTCCTTTACATCTTTTCGAAGAATTTTTTCTATTATATTTTCCTTTTGGAATAATTCGATAGCGTCGGTAATCCATTGGGGTTGTCTTTCCTCTCCTTTAAGATGGCTTAAATAGGAATAGTTAATTATATCAGAGATGGTTTTTATTTCCCCGTCGTCTTTTAGTAATTCATGGTGCAATATACTATTAACCAAATTTTTTGTCCATTTATAGACGACTCCAGTATCTCTTAAAAACTTCCCATCCACCTGTTCGAAGATATTGTCTATAATTTTCATTATATTCTTTCCCCTAATCATAAAAGGATATGATTCATCTCCAATTACGATGTCTATTCCAATCTTGTTTCCTTTGCCATATTTTTTTGAATTTTTAATTTTTCCAAAATAAACATTTACAATAGGAGTTCCAAAGAACTTAATCGGCTTTAATTTTACAGAGATTTTCGGTTTGTTTTTTGTTCCTAAGATACTTCTCAAATAGAATTTTATCAAAGTGTTAAAGTTATTTTTACCTAACCCGGTTATTCTTTTGGATAATTCTTCGATTGCCAAATCCTTAGAAGTTTTATTAGCCATACTGATATTTTTCAACACATATTCTACCAATCCTGCTACTAAATCTCCAGTAATTAAATACCTAGAAGAATAGTCTTGTCCATTTACGACAGTTACCTCATTGTTATCTAGGTTTATATAATCGAAGTTTTTAATAAATTCACTGGAAATATCCAAAGAGTAATTGGATTTTTCACTTTCCAAATTATTAGTTAAAACTATATGCCTAACAGGCAAGGGATAAGTAACTACAGAACCCGTTTCAATATCGTAGAAGGAATTATCGTTTATTGTAGTAACCTTAGCGATATCTTGGGCATGCATATGACCTGTAAATATTACACTTATTCCATTGTCTGCAAAAGCTTCCGCAATAGTCTTTCCCATCAATCGAGGATCTTCATTTGTAAATCTTTTATTCCAATTCTTTATTATATAAGGTTTCAAATAGACATCTTGGTTATAAAAATGAGGAATAAAACCATGATGAGCTATCGCCACGACTACATCATTTCTATTCCTAGCTTCCTTTGCTTTATCAAGTGTCCATTTTAATAGAGGCAACGACATAGACCCACCAGGCTCATTCACCTCATCCTTTTGAGAATCAGTTGCGTCCATTGAATATTGTAAAGTATCTAAGCCTATAATAGTTACTCCATAAGCCCCTTTTTTATTTCCTATATCCACTCTTGAAACGTAAGAGGTATAGCCCTGTCCGTAATATTCGCAACCTGGTTTTCTATTATATTTACCGTTTACTTCTTCTAAATACGATGCAAAAATTGGAGAATCTTTATACTTTTCAATAACTTCTCCGTAAAATAATTCTTCATATAAATAAATTAAATCTTTAGGTTTTGCAGAAGGTGTTTTCCTAGCGATTTCAAGGGACTGGAAATTGTAGTCATAAGCCTTGCTTGAATTGACATCGTGATTTCCAAAAATGGGAAACACATATCTTCCTGGTCTTTTATTTCTGTATTCTTGAAATATTTCTACGAATTTTTCATGACCAGCGTATTCGCCATCCTTAGTCAAATCTCCCGTTATCAAAATAATATCCGAGTCATTCTTTTCAATCAAATCCAAAGCTCCGCGTAACAAGGCTTCGCTTTCTGTAAATAGTTTTCTGTCAGCCCCCAAAGCTTTTATAAATTCAGGGTTATATGAAATCATATCTCTAGGCAAAAGGTGGGAATCGCTAATCACAGAAATTTTTATTTCATTGTCTTTTGCTAATTTCTCCAAATCTTATGAATCCTCCTTTAATCTATACAGATTCATTTTATGCTACATATGTTTTGTGTTTGTAAATCTTTCAATAATAATATGTAAAAATATCTAACTAGTCAATCATTGATTTTTTATATTGAAGTACATTTGGAAAATTCGAGAATGCGACTCGAGTTTTCCTCGTCGTATATAATCGAGCCACTACAAAAGCCTGAGGCGTGAATTGTAAAATCCAGTCCCAGGCTTCCAATTATTATCTATAATCTTTTATCTAACAACAATTTCTCTTTTAAAAATTACTTCTTGGGTTTTTCATTCCAAATTACATCTACTACGTCTAACTTACCGTAGGCTCTCTAGTAATTACTACCTACTAATTATTATCTGTATTATATTTTATTTTACTTTACTTTTGCTCTTCCTTTGTATACGCTTCCTGTTTCAGAATCCACCGTTACAATATCTCCATCTTTTAATAGAGTCGTTGCATTTTTAGCTCCTATTATAGTTGGGATATCTAAATGAAGTCCTACTATAGCAGCGTGAGATGTAAATCCACCTTCTTCTACTACTATTGCTGATGCGTCCTCCATAAATTTAACCAAGTCTTTGTCAGTGGAATTACATACTAAAATATCTCCCTTTTCGAATTTGGATAATAATTCAGCTTCAGTATTTCCTACTACTACTCGACCAATACCACTCTTCTTGCCTACTCCTATTCCTTTAAGGATAATAGTAGCAATTGTAGATACCTTGATCAAATTTGTAGCTCCTGTCAATCCAACTGGGATTCCTCCAGTAACTACAACTAAATCTCCTTCTTCCAATACGCCAGCTTCTACTCCCACGTCTAATGAGTCATTGATTAGTTCGTCAGTGTCTTCGTATTGTGGTGTGATTATAGCTTCTACTCCCCAAGAAAGAGCCAAATGTCTTCTAGTTCTCTTATTTGGTGTTACTGCTATAATTTTAGTTTTTGGTCTAAATTTTGAAAGTGCTCTGGCAGTGGAACCGCTATTTGTAGATGCTACAATAGCTGCAGCGTCCAAGTCTCTCGCCACTACACAAGCAGATTTACTGATGGAGTTTGTGGTAGTGTTTTCTAAAAGACTAACACTTGTGTTTAACATCTCGTCGTAATCTAATGATGCTTCGATTCTAGTTGCAATTTTGCTCATGGTTTTTACTGCTTGTTCTGGATACTTTCCTGCTGCAGTTTCTCCTGAAAGCATTATCGCACTTGTTCCATCTATAATAGCATTGGCAACGTCAGTTACTTCTGCTCTGGTCGGTCTTGGATTTCTCATCATAGAGTCTAGCATCTGAGTCGCAGTTATAACAGGTTTTCCTGCTAAGTAACATCTTCTGATTAAGTCTTTTTGTACTAGTGGGATTTCTTCTGGCGCTACTTCCACGCCCAGGTCTCCTCTAGCTACCATTATTCCATCTGATGCTTTAATAATTTCTGCTATATTGTCAATTCCTTCTTGGTTTTCAATTTTGGAAATAATTTCTATAAATTCTCCGTGATTGTCTTCCAGAATTTTTCTAATTTCGTTTACGTCATCCATCTTTCTTACGAAAGATGCAGCTATAAAGTCTACGTCATTTTGGATTCCGAAAATAATATCTGATTTATCTTTTTCAGTTACTGCTGGTAGAGAAATTTT
>JAAZCH010000134.1 GCA_012513395.1 Tissierellia bacterium | reverse complement strand
TTACTACTAAAATTACATTAGGCTCAAAAGATTGTTTAGCTGATTCCCAAGCCATGTTTTGAACTTCTTCATAGGTATATCCTAATGTCATAACCAACGGAGCCGTTATTACCCATGATAGTAAAAACATTAATTCTAATGGGGAATCATAAATTAGTAACCCAATTGCTACAAAACCAAAAACTACAACTATTACCAGCATGGCATATACAAACGATATAGGTTTCCTACTACTATTTATCGATTTTCCAACTTTTTCCATTTTTTCGTCAGAATTCATAATTTGGTCCTTTCTAGTAATTAGTTAAATAATAGCATATACTTTTCATAAATCTGTTCAAGTGCTTTTTCTAGGGTTGCTTTTGGACAAGCAACATTAATTCTCACAAACCCAATCCCATTTTCCCCATAATTTGCCCCATTGTTCACTCGTACTCCTGCACTTTCAAAAAAATCCATTAGTTCTTGTTGTGAAAAATTCATGTCATTGCAATTCACCCAAAGTAAATATGTTCCTTCTGGTTTAGTAACTCTCATTTTTGGCATTTTCTCTTTTAGATATTCTATGACGTAATCTATATTATTTTCAAGATATTTAAGTTCCTGGTCTACATAATAACCGCATTCATTATACGCTGTTGTAAATGCCTCCATCCCAAAATAATTGTAATCAAAATGATAATTATTGTATACTACATCATATTGTTCAATTAATGTTTCATTTTTTGACATCACATATGCTGTATAGAAACTTGCCAAATTAAACGTTTTTGCAGGTCCATTCATAACAATCACCTTATCTTCATCTTCTTTTACAATATCAAAAAATGGGATGTGTTTATTTGGACTATAAACTAGATCTCCATGAGCTTCATCACTTAATATGATTACATCATTTCTCTTACAAATCTCATATACTTTATTAAGTTCTGCCCTAGTCCATACTCTACCGACCGGATTGTGCGGGTTACAGAATAAGAGTATTCTAACCTTATGATCCTTTGTTTTCTCTTCTAAATCATCAAAATCTATTTCATATTCACCATTTTTATAAATTAAATTATTATTTTCCACAAATCTTCCAGCGCCCTCAATAACAACTTTAAACGTGCTGTAAACAGGCGGCTGAATTAATATTTTATCTCCAGGCCTAGTGTATGCATCTAGAAACATCCAAAGTGCTCCTGTCATCAATCCTTGAGCATGTCTAATATTTTTATTTTCCACCTCTAATCCATATCTTGTTTTATACCAATTTACTACTGCATCAGAAAATCTTTTTTGAGGTAAATATCCATATGCATATATTCCAAAATCCACTTTTTCTCTAAGAACATTTGTTATTTCAATTGGAGCTTTAAAGTCTGTATCAGCCACACCTAAAGGTATAAACTTACCATTTTGACCTTCATAATCCCATTTATAAGAGTCTGTATTCGTTCTATCTACTATTTCATTAAAATCATGTTTTTTATTATCAATCATTTTTTTTACTCCTTTATTTATTTTGTTTTTCTTTTTTTACGATTCTAGCTAACAAAATTGCACATATTACACCTGCTAATGCAAACCCAATCATAATTGCAAATATTTTATTGTAACCTTCAATTCCTGGATATTTGTCTACCATATTTCCATATAGAGCAAAAACAAATAAATCAGGAGTATTTCCAACAATGGACATAATTCCTGCAGTTGCTCCTGCTAAAACCATTGGAACGCCAATTTCATCACCTGTCGAATAATATGTTCCTCTTATAGTCATAATTACAACTGCTAATATAAGCATAATAGCAACTGGAATTGCTATTCCTGAATTTTCTGGAATGAAAAAATAAACCATTGTAAGCGCAGCACCAGTCAATAAAGCATATTTTAAATAGTTTATTCTAGAGCCCATTTTATCCGCAATCATTCCTCCTATTGGCGCTGCAATAAATGCGATTAGATATGTTCTAACTATACTCAAAGTAGCTCCTAAAGATACGCTTATTCCATATATATCAGTCAAATATGGTGTTAAATATCCGAGTCCATTATAGAAAGAATATCCAAAAAATACTATTGCTCCTGCTAACCAAACTTTAGGTAATTTTGCAACTTCTAACAAGCCCTTTAACGCTCCTTTTGCATCTAAATGACCTTCGGATTCGTTTTCTTCAATTAAAAAATAAGTTACAATTCCTAGAACAACTAAAGTAATAGAATAAAATATCATAGTTGCTCGTAATCCTAATCTACCTTCTCCAAATCTTTCGAATACAAACAACGCCGCAAAGGAAACTATAGTTGAAAATAATCCTCTACCACCTTCTAATAATCCAAATAGTCTACCTTGTTGATTTGGGGTTCCTAACATCCTCACTCCTTTTATCATCGCTTCCCAAAATAGCAATGTAATTGTTATTCCAAAACAGGCCTGAATAACAAGTACTATTTTAAAAGAAGGATATGTAGCAAGCCAAAAACCTAATAATCCTGTGGAAATAAGTGATGCTGGGACTAATTTTTTTACAGGAATAAAATCTACTAACCATCCTCCAGGTAAGTATGCAATAAATTGAGTCACAGCAAATGCTGTCATCATCAACCCTAGTTCTGTATGATTAGCGTTAAAAGCTTCTCCCATAGGAACATAAAAAACATCTCTCAAATAAGCTAGTTTAAATATTACTCCTCCAGCCATACAAATTGCCAATAAAGTCAACCATTGCTTTATCGACATGCTTAATTTACTACTCATAATGACCTCCAAAAATATATTCTCTTCCGAGTTATATATATTAATCGCAAGAAGTATGCCAAAAAAAAATAAAGTGAAGATAAGTAAATATCCAATTTTTGCTTTTAATAAAAAATAAAGCATCCCATTGTCTCAGTTAATGGGATGCTTTATGGGATGTTAAGTTTTATATGGGATGAGTAAAAGTTATTCCTGCTCTGCCTAGATTAAATTCCAATAAACCTTTTTCACCCAAATTTTTCAATATTTTGCGAATATGATATTCACTTATTTCTATTTCATTCTCAAATAAAATTTGTTTTATTTTTCTCCTACCAATTCTTTCTCCATTGCCTAACGACTCTAAAATTATATCTAAAATGACAATCTCTATTTCATTTAAATTAAGTTCATTTGCTATTTTTTCTATATTACATTTATTTTCATCAAGACTTTTCACGATTTCAAAATCATTAAGACTAGCTTTTTTAAATTGAGCAGGTAAATCTTCATAATCTATAGTTTCCTTATTTATTGAAACTAAATACTCCACACAATTTTCTAATTCTCTAATATTTCCTGGAAATCTATAATTTAAGATACAATTCAATGCTTCATCTGTATATTCTAACTTTCTATTAGTAGTTCGTATGAAATGTTCTAGTAGACCCTTTATATCTTCTTTTCTTTCTCTTAGGGGAGGAATTTCAAGTGGCAGAACACACAATCTATAATAAAGATCCATCCTAAACTCGCCTTTTTCAACCATTGAATATAAGTCTTTATTTGTGGCAGAGATAATTCTAACATCAACAGGTATAATTTTCTCCCCGCCAACTCGAATTATTTCTTTTTCTTGTAATACTCTTAGAAGCTTCGCTTGCAAATGTTTTGGTATTTCTGCTATTTCATCTAAAAATAACGTACCTCCATCAGCTAATTCAAATATTCCTTGTTTTCCATCCTTATTAGCTCCAGTAAATGCACCTCGTTCATATCCAAAAAATTCACTTTCTAATAAATTTTCAACAATGGCACTGCAATTTATTGCAATAAAAGGAGAATCACATCTCTTTGAGGTATTATGAATCGACTGGGCAAAT
>JAAZCH010000133.1 GCA_012513395.1 Tissierellia bacterium | reverse complement strand
GGCAAAATTAAAATCGGTTTAGAAGAATCAGATTTATTAAAATTAGCTACTGAAAAGAAAGTTACAAAAGTTTCCAGAAGAGACTTGGCAGAAGTTTTATCAAAAAAAATAACTGGCGCTACTACTGTGGCAACAACTATGATTTGTGCAAACTTAGCTGGAATTAAAGTATTTGTTACTGGCGGCGTAGGTGGAGTTCACAGAGGTTCAGAGCATACCATGGACATATCAGCAGACTTGGAAGAATTAGCACAAACTCCTGTTACTGTTGTGTGCGCTGGAGCAAAAGCTATTCTAGATTTACCTAGAACATTAGAATATCTTGAGACAAAAGGTGTTCCTGTAATTGGATACAAAACAGATATATTCCCAGCATTTTATTCCAGCAAGTCTGATTATAAATTAGTAACGACAGCTGACGACACTGAAGATATAGCAAATAGAATGAAATATTCTGAAGTCCTAGGTCTAAAAGGCGGAATACTAGTAACAGTCCCTGTACCAACTGAACACGAAATCCCAAAAGAAGAAATAGATTCTATAATTGAAAAAGCATTGGAAGAAGAAAAAAGAGCCGGAATAAAAGGAAAAGACTCCACGCCATTCTTGCTAGCAAAAATCGTAGAGCTAACAGAAGGCAGAAGTCTAGAAACAAATATACAACTGGTTTATAACAACGCAAAAGTAGGAGCACAAATAGCAGCAAACTACAGATAATTAGTAATTAGTAGATAGTAATTAATAGAGATGCCTACGGCAAAGTTTAACAGATTGATTCAATCTGTTTTGCTTAGCCCTAGGCATCTACTAATTACTAATTACTATCTATTATCTGTTTTTTATTTCTTGCCTAATTGCTTCGACAGCTACTTCTATCGCAAGGGATGTGTCTGGGTGCTTAGGATTGTCTAGACCTGCTTTTTCTCTTTCTTGATTCCAAATTACATTTAAAATACAGGCTGATCTTGCGCCTAATACTTGGCACACTGTGTAAAGGGTTGCACTTTCCATTTCAGATGCTAATGCATTTGCCTTTATATATGCATTCCATTTGTTGATTAGTTCATATCCCACTGGCATTCTTTCTGGGTCGTGTTGGCCATAGAATGAATCTTTGCAGTGAACTACTCCTGTATGAAATCTGTAGCCTTTTTCTTTTGCAGCATTGACAAGGGATTGCGTCAAATCGAAATTCGCAACAGCTGGAAATTCTTTTGGTACATATTCATCACTGGTGCCGTCTAATTTAATAGCGCTCGTAGCGATTACCAAATCTCCACCTATGACTTCCATGTTCATTCCACCACAAGTTCCTATTCTAATAAAGTTAGTAACACCTGTCATAAAAAGTTCTTCTACGCCGATTGCAGTAGAAGGTCCACCCATCCCCGTAGACATTACTAAAACATTTTCTCCTTCTAGTTGTCCCAGGTAAGTTGTGTACTCTCTACTTTGTCCAATCTGAACTGGATTATCTAAGTATCTAGCAATTTTTTCTACTCGTCCAGGATCACCTGGAAGTATTGCGTATTTTGCGTTATGAGAATCATCTATTCCAATATGATATAATTTTTCCATTTTCTCTCCTTAAGCTTGTCCTTTAAAATATGGTTGACCGTTCGCCTTTGGCGGGTCGGATTTTTTAACAAATATTAATACCAGTAGAGTCAATGCATATGGCAACATCGCAAGGATCTGGGAAGGAACGAAAGTACCAGCCAAAATAATCATTAATGCTTGGGCAAATCCAAATAATAAACAACCCAAGGCAGCACCTACTGGCTTCCAATTCCCAAAGATTACTGCTGCCAAAGCTATAAATCCTTGGCCAGAAATTACCGTAGGAGTAAAAGTGGAAATTATTGCAACTGTATAAGCACCTCCACCCACACCTGCTAGAAATCCTGATATTAATATACATACATATCTAATCAACTCTACATTTACGCCAACAGTATCTGCTGCTGCAGGATGTTCCCCACAAGCTCTTATCCTAAGTCCTGGCTTAGTGTAATACAAAGCGTACCAAACTATTATTATCAATAAGAATGCCATCAATATAGTAAAATCTATATCAATTGAGCGAACAAGAGTCGAATTAAATCCCAAAGTATTTAAAATCTTTGGTATCTTTTTAGGTACTATTGTAGTCTGGGTAGCACCATCAAATAACAATCTGGTTAAAAATATAGAAGCTCCAGGTCCTATAAAGTTAATTGCTATACCAGAAATTATTTGATTTCCTTTAAGCGTAATAGATACAATTCCGTGAAGAAGGGCTAAAAACATTCCAGCCAAACCTCCACAAAATAATCCCAACCATGGATTTCCTGTAAAATATCCCACAGATGCGGCAGTAAAGGCTCCGATAGTCATCATGCCTTCTATACCAATATTATCAACACCAGCTCTCATGGTTACAACTCCGCCCATAGCAGCAAAGATTAAAGGCGCTGAATACATTAATGTCATGGACAATGCCAGTAAAATCATATTATTCATCTTGTATCCCTCCTTTTTCTTTGGTTCTTTTTTCAAGATTTTTCTTGTGAAGTGTATCTGCTATTCTAGGTAGCAATGTAGAAACAGCAATTGCCAAAACTATTACTCCTATAATAATGTTAATTATTTCCGTCGGCGCTCCTAATTGAGATTGGACCAATCCTCCACCTAATCTCATTCCAGCAAACAATATTCCTGCAGGTAGAACACCAAGGGGGCTAGTATTTCCAATTAGAGCAACACTCATACCATCCCATCCATAGCCTTCTTGGGCACTAATAACGCTTACAGATCCTGTACTAGTCATGACTAATATAGCACCGCCCAAAGCTGCAACTCCTCCTGCAATAAACATAGTAAATATTGTGTTTTTATCTACAGAAATTCCAGAGAACTCAGCTGCGTTTTTATTTTTTCCAACAGCTCTAACTTCATATCCTTTTTGTGTATGATTTAAAACGAACCATAAAATAATTGCAAAAATAATAGCTAAAATTATTCCAAATCCCAAGTCGGTACGCACAATATCTCCCAAAATAGGATTATTTAAAATAAATTCCCTACCAGCTTCACTTCTTTTCCATTCTGTACTAAAAAATGTAATCTTAGCACTATCTAAAATTTTAGGTGAGTGAACAGTTCCTTCTACTTTTATACTCGGTATATTTACAATGAAATTATTAAAATAATGGGCAATCCAATTTAGCATAATGGTAGAAATTACTTCGTGTATTCCAAACTTACTCTTTAGCACTCCTGCCAAAGCTCCCCACAATCCACCTATTATAAAAGCCAAAGCTAATATTACTATTGGATGAACGACTGGAGGAAGTGGTAAATAGTATCCAGCTAAAGCTCCTGTTAATGCACCTAAGACGAATTGTCCTTCAATACCTATATTAAATAGACCCGCTTGGGATGTAAAAGAAAATGCTAATCCCGTAAATATTAATGGCACAGCGTTTACAACTACTTGGGATAAATTCTTAGGTTTTGTGATGATTTCAGATAACATAATCCCGTAAGCTTGAACAGGATTATAACCTGCAACAACAAATACAAATCCTCCAACCAAAACTCCCAAAAAAATTGCAAGTATTATGGCAACAATAGGTTTTCTCAATAAATTATTTAGCTTCATCTAAAGTACCTCCTGCCATTAATAATCCAATTTCTTTGTCATCTGTTTCCTTTGGATCCAATTCTGCTACATTTTGTCCTGCATACATTACAATAATTCTATCAGCTAAAGCAAAGACTTCTTCTAATTCCAGAGAAACTAATAAAATAGCTTTTCCCTTTTCACGTTCCACTAGTAGAGCTTCGTAGACAGAACGTATAGCTCCTACGTCTAATCCTCTTGTAGGTTGACAAGCTATTAATAATTCTGGGTTTTGATCTATTTCTCTGGCTATTATAACTTTTTGCTGATTTCCTCCAGATAGATTTCTTGCCTTAATCTTTGTAGAATTTTTTGGTCTAATATCAAACTCTTCTATTTTCTCATCAGAGTATTTAAATATCTTAGGCCATTGCAAAACGCCCTTATTTGAAAACTTATCGTCATCGTAAGAATTCAAAATAAAATTCTCTGCTACAGTAAAATCTAAAACTAATCCTCTTTTATGTCTGTCTTCGTGAATGGTAGCTACGCCACTTTCGCGTACAGTAAGTGGTGGTTCATTGGTTATATCTTTTCCATTAATTAGTACTTCACCTTTTTCGGCTTTAACAAGTCCTGTGATGGCTTCTATTAATTCGGATTGACCATTTCCACTGACCCCAGCAATGGCAACAATCTCACCTTTTCGAACATTAAATGAGAAGTCCTTAACTACGTAAACTCCTCTTGAATCTTTTATAGTCAAGTCATTTACTTTAATTACTTCTTCTTCTAGCTTTGCAGGAGCCTTATCCACATTCAAATTAATGTCATATCCCACCATCATGCTCGCCAATTGGTTTTCAGTAACATCTGCAACTTTTACAGTTCCAATCTCTTTGCCCTGACGTAAAACTGTACAATATTCTGCAATTGCTTTTATTTCTTTTAATTTATGTGTGATGATAATTATAGTTTTTCCATCGTCTACAAGATGTCTTAGCGTGACGAAAAAGTCGTCAATTTCTTGGGGGGTTAAAACTGCCGTAGGTTCATCTAGTATTAAAATATCTACGCCTCTGTACAAAGACTTTAATATCTCAACTCTTTGTTGAGTTGCAACTGGCACGTCTTGTATGTAATCCTTAGGATTAACTTCCAGTCCGAATTGTTTTCCTAAATCACTTATTATTTTATCAGTGCTTTTAAAGTCCAGTCTTTGGGTTCCTTTTGTAATTTCATTTCCTAATACAATATTTTCCCCAATAGTAAAGTTTTCCACTAACATAAAATGCTGATGCACCATTCCGATACCTTGGTTTAATGCATCCTTAGGATTTTTAATACTTGTAAGTTCCCCATTTATTTTAATGTCTCCACCATCTTGATCGTACAAACCGTACAAAATTTTCATCAATGTAGATTTGCCCGCTCCATTTTCTCCCAAAAGTGCATGAACGGAACCTTTTTTGATTTTAAGGTTAACGTTATCCAAAGCAGTTACTCTGGGGAAAATTTTAGTTATTCCCAACATTTCTACTGCATATTCATTTGAAGAATTTGTCATAAATCCTCCTTCATTGTCATTAAATTAATCGGAGATCACAGATCACCTAGGGCAGTCTGTGATCTCCATACTTCAAATTACTTCTTAAAACTTTCTAATCCTTCAGCTGTTTTAGGAACTGATATTTCTCCAGCTATAATTTTTTTCTCAACTTCAGCAGTTTTTTCTAAAATGTCTGCAGGAACGTGTTTGTCAGATGAAGGAGCGATTCCTACTCCACCTTCTACTAGACCAAAGTGTACTGTCTTTCCACCTAAGTCTTCTCCTCTTAATATAGCTGCAGAAACACTTTCTGTTGCTACATTTACATTTTTAAGAGCTGATGTTAATACGTTATCAGGTGCCAAATAGTTTTGGTCAAGGTCTACACCTATTGCCCATTTGTCCATTTCCATAGCTGCTTCAATAACTCCGATTCCAGCACCACCTGCTGCGTGGAATACTATGTCACAACCATCTGAGAACATTTTATTAGCAGTAGCTTTTCCTAAAGCTGAATCTCCAAAAGATTCAATAACTACATAATCAGTTTTTATTTCTTTTCCTTGTTCTTTCGCTCCATAATGAACTCCAGCGAAATAACCATTAGTAAATCCGTTCATAGTTGGTGATTCCATACCTAAAACTAAACCAACTCTATCAGTTTCTGTCATATAAGATGCGATATATCCTACTAAGAATGAAGATTCTTCAGCTGCAAACGTAACTCCAGTAACGTTTGGAAGAGCTCCGTCATCCCAAAAGTCATCAATTAATGCAAATTTTTGTTCAGGATAATCAAGTGAAGATTCTTCAACTGCACCTTTCATCATAAATCCTACACCCCAGATAAGATCATTTCCTTCTGAAATTTTGGTATCTAGATTCGGTGCATAATCAGCTTCTTTTTGTGATTCGATAAACGTGATAGTCGCTCCTCTTTTTTCTAAAGCTTCCAATCCGTTCCAAGAACTTTGGTTAAAGGACTCGTCATTAATTCCACCAACGTCTGTAATCATAGCTACTTTTCCTTCTACTTCACCGAAATCGTCAGTGATAGCAATTGGTACAGTAGCTGGTACTTCTTCGCCTTCTGCTGGCTTTTCTGCTGTTTCAGCGGGTTTAGTTCCGCCACCGCATCCTACTACCAACATGGATAGCATAGCCATAACTAACATCAATGCTAAAATCTTACTAAATTTTTTCATACATTCCTCCAATTTGATTTATAATTACTATCGCTCTTCCATATGTAGATCTTTTGGACCAAAGGATTCTGGCAACAATTCTGTGAATGCAAATTTTTGATAGTCTTCGTCAGTTTTTCCTACTAACACAATCATATCTTCATCGGCAAATTCATTTAGAAATTGTCTGCAAATCCCACATGGGAAGGCGTATTGTAATTCCTCTTTTGTTGCGTCTTTGGGTGAACCAAAAATCGCTACAGCTTTAAACTTTTTGTTTCCTGTGGAAACAGCTTTTACTGCTGCAGTTCTCTCTGCGCAAATACCTGCGCCATAGGAAGCATTTTCAATATTAGTTCCTGTAAAAATTTCTCCATCTTCACAAAGAATCGCCGCACCTACTCTAAAATTAGAATAAGGTGAATAGCTTTTCTTGCTAGCCTCAATGGCTAGATTTACTAACTCTTTTTCTTTTTCTGTTGTTAACAAGTTTTGCCTCCAATCTATTTGATAACTATATTTTTATATCCTAAATTTTCTGCGAACTCTTTATATCTATCCATTTCTTCCATGGTCGTAGTAGGGGTATCTTTCATGCGTAATTTTGCACTGTGATTTCTGTAAGCGATAAGCTTCAAGGATATATCTTTATATTCATTAGGAATACAGTCCTTTAGTGAAGTCAAAGCATTTTCCACATCTACCCAGTCCTTTTCACAAACCAGTCTAATCTCAAAAAGTTTTCCTCTTTCCAAAAGATATCGGATATTCTCGCAGATAGGAATATCCCTTTCTCTCTCAGTCAAATTTTTAAAAACTTCTTCATCCCATGCTTTAATATCTAGCATAACTCCATCGGCATTTTCTAACATTTCAGGATACTTAGAAAAATCAATCTTTCCATTAGCATCTAGTAGAGTATACTTACCCTTCTTTTTGACTAAAGAAAATAATTTTGAAATAAATTTGGGATATAGTGTGCACTCTCCTCCTGATAAGGTTATTCCTCTAATAAATGGAAAATTAGGTTCTATTTCTTCCACAAGGCTCTCTGGTGAATACAACTTTACTTTAGAAGAGGATAAATGGGGACATACATCTATACAATTATTACAATCTATACAAATACCCTCGTCCCAGTGGACTTTCTTATCTACAATACTAAGAGCGCCCACTGGACATCCAGGTACACATATACCACAGTGTATACACAGATTTATGGTCTCAGGATTATGACAATATGCGCATTTCAAATTACAACCTTGGACAAATATTGCCGTCCTAGATCCTGGTCCATCTACTGTGGATATGGGTATTATTTTATTTATAAATATTTTTTCTGAATTAATAACTTCCATAGTTTATTAGTCTGTCATTCTAACCTTTCTTTCTTCAAGGTGATTTACATCATAATTAGGCGCTCCTAAATGAGTAGTGTTTTGTAAAACTACTTCGTCGTTTTTAAATTTTTCCATTTCACTTCTCTTCACCAAATACCCTGTTATTCTAACTAAATCCGTATCTGCTGCATAAAAACTCATATAATGGACTCCTACTCCAAAGGCTCCCTTTACTACATCTAAAAGAGCGTCCTTGTTTTGGTCTACATGGGAAGCTATTGGAAAAATATCTCCTACACCTGCCGGGAAGTATTTGTGATATCTAGCTGAATGGCGTAAGTGGTTGATAAAGCTTTCTGGCTCGTCTCCTACTGGGATCCTAACACCCGAAGTTACACCTAGGTCACTATCTAGTCCAACTTGGGCGTGAAGTAAGAATTTTCCACCAGCAACTTCAGAATAAGGAGCATCTAGTGCATTAACCATTCTTTCCACTTCGTCCAAAATTCTAGTAGCTAATTCATCAGCTTCTTTGTCATGACCATAAACTAATCCTTGGTCTTTTAATAAAGTATTAACAGCTTCTGCAAGACCTGTTACGCCAAACATTCCTAAAAATCTATCTCTTTCAATCAAGCCCTCTTTTACTAAAAAATTGCTTTCAAAAAATCCAGATTTCTCAACTAGGAAATTAATTCTTTGGCTCATATAATCTCCAATTAAGCCAATGATTTCTGGCAGCAAATCATTCATAAAATGATCCACACTATCAGCTATTTCCGCTAACTTTGTAAGGGTTATTCTAGTCAGAGTATAAGCTCCACCTCTTACAGGTAAAATGTTATAGCAACTGGAAATTCCATATTCTTCCCCGTAAGGTAGTAAGTTTGCGTTGTGATTACAAATTGCTGGATTTGAACATTTTAGAGAAGTGTCAATTGCTTTTTTCATAAATTCATCCGATGTAATTTCTGGATCATATTTTATGGTAAAGTTTGGAACTGCATTTTGAAGTTGTGATTCTGCTTCTAAAATTAAATTTCCTGCTCTAGTTTCCATAGGACCTAAATTTGCATGACAAAATGAATCCGTAATAGTTCTGTCCAAATAATTAAAAAATAAAATTAGTTTTTTAACTACTTCTTCATCAGATACACCTTCAATAAAAGGATCAATCATATAGTCTAAATTCCCAAGGTAGACAGGGAAATTTGTTATAGATGGAACGTGACGATAGAGAGTCATTAAGCTGAATAATAATTCGTCAAAATCCTTTGGTGGTTCAATTTGTAAAAACTTGCTTCCATTTTTAATGAATTTGTCATAGTCAGGCATAATATATCTCGGCCTATAAGGAGCTCCCCCTTCAAACAAATCATTAATTGAGCCATTATCAAAATAAAATTGCATTCTATCTGAAATATCTAACACGTCCATAGCATTTTCCGAATATTTTGCTAGGGTCATTAGCTTCTGTTCATGAGTTAGCTTCTGTGACGTCAATGCGTCATAAGCACCTTTTTTATCAAACATGAATTCACTCCTCACTTAATATAGATTTAATATTTCCTTTCATCATTATAACCTATCCTATTAAATTTTCCAATAAATGAGAATAAATACACAATACTTTTGTTGAAAGGTAATTAATATTTAAATTATTTTAAAATATAAAAATAGGAGGGTTTTATTCCTCCTAAAATGTTTGTCGAAGCTATGTTAGCTTCCACTTAAAAACTTTTTAACTATAATTTAATCATCATCATCATCATCGTCATCGTCATCGTCGTCATCATCCCAATCATCATCGTCGTCGTCCCAATCGTCATCATCATC
>JAAZCH010000018.1 GCA_012513395.1 Tissierellia bacterium | reverse complement strand
GACGGTGTCAAGTTTTTGTTGGTAAAGGAATCTCCCTTTTATTACATACTCTTCAAAAAGTCTGTGTTTAACCATTGTTTCAACCATTTTCCTGAACTTTTACTTAATATTTCTATATTTGTGCCTATATAATCATTATTATATAAGGTTTTTCTTTTTGTGGTTACTTTTTGGTCCAGTTCTATTATTCTAGCTTTCTTATGCTTCTCTTTTCTTTTATGCAGATAATATTCTTCTAGATCGCCGCCATTGTCTTGATATACTCGCATTCTTGCCATCTTGTCCATGCCTTCTTCACTCCAGCCTAAGGGACGGGAACTCAGTCTACTGGATAGGATATGGCTTACTTGGCCTTCTGCACTTATCTTGACGTGTGGGTTTTCTATTTTGTTTTTTATCCCTTCCCATTGGTTTCTTAGATATTTGTAGGCATTGGTTATATTTACACTACTATCCGTATGTGCCTCCATGTTTTTCAAGGCTTCTTTATATAATTTGTGGTCTACATTGTTTATTGCTATTTCAAGCTTGGATGGCTCTGATATTTCTCCTGTTTCTTCTATATATCTGTTTAATACAAGTTTTAAATATTTTTCTAGGTGATAGCTGTCTATTACATATTTACTTTTTGGTATTATTTTTATTCCTCGTTTTATCCAGCTTGCTCCGTCGCCGCCTATATAGATGTTTTTTACTTTATCGAGGTCATAGGCTTGGTCTATGTAGTCAAGTACCTCAAACCAGATTTCTTCTGGACTCATAGTGCCTGTGAAGCTTCTTTTATTAATAGTCCTTCTTCTGCTTTTGGATTCTTTTTCTTTTCCTTCATAAACACTAATAAGCTTCATTTCTTTGTTGCCTTTGGTCTGGGTTGCTACATGATCTTCGTCTGCTTCTATGAAGAGTTCTTTTACTTCTTTTTTTTCAGGTATTTCTAGTTCTAAATTATCTATTTTTTCTATTTCTTGTATGATATTTAGTACTGATTGTCTGCTTATTTCACCATTAGTAAAGATATTTACTGCTTCTTGATAACTCATTTTTGTTGAGTTTTTATAGAGTTTGGATCTTAAGTTTGTTTCTATTCTTTGGCTTTTTGCTATATCTAAGAAGTTGTCCAGAAGATAGGTGTAACTGCCATCTATTTTATTTTTATAGTATGTTCTTTCAAACTCTATTTCTCCAAAATCGCATAGGAGCTTTCTGGGCACTTCTCGTTTATGAATCGTGAACTTATTTTTTCTTTCAGTGGAATCTCTGATTGTCACTTCCAGTTCTTCTAGGACATAGCTTAACATATCCTTTGTTACTTTTTTGCCTGTAATTGTTAGTTGTTCAACGATATCTGCGAAGTTATATTTGTTTTCTAAACTATTTATCAATACTTCTTCTAAATTTTCTACTACACTTTTTGCAATTTGTTGTATAATGTTATTCATAGGGAATCTCTCCTTTGGATGTTTTATCTACTATTTGTTGTGAAATTAGTATAACACATTGGGAGATTCTCTATTTTTTATTATTTTCAATTACCAACAAATACTTTACACTAACACTTAATACAAATTTAATATTTATTCCATATAATGGGTAAATATATATAAGTAAATATATCTGAGGTGTACTATGAAATACGGAATTATAGATATTGGATCCAATACTATTAGATTAAATCTATATTTAGTTTCAGAAAATAAAAATATTGTTTCATTATTGAATAAGAAAACAGTCGCAGGTTTATCGACATACATTAACGACGGTCAAATGACAAAAAAAGGTGCAGATAAATTAGTAAGAATACTCAAAGGTTTTCTAAGTATTTGTGAACACTTTGATATTGATAATGTATTTATGTTTGCAACTGCTGCACTTCGTAATGCAAAAAATCAAAAACAAGTATTAGAATACGTAGAAAATTCAATCGGACGAAGTATTGACTTGCTTTCAGGAGAAGACGAAGCTTCCATGGGCTATTTAGGAATTCGTGAAGATTTTGATATCAAAACAGGATATATTGTGGATATTGGCGGTGGTTCAATAGAAATAACCATAGTTGAAGTTGGAGATATTACCTTTTCTACTTCTTTAACAGATGGACATTTGTCATTATATAAGCAATATGTAGAAAGAATTTTTCCCACAGACAAGGAAGCAAAAAACATTGCAAAGCACGTTAGAAGACTTTTAAAAGAATATAAAGTACCTAGACTCAGTGAATCCTATCCTATTTATGGCATGGGAGGAACTATTCGTGCCACAGGTAATATAGCAATGGAAATATTTGATTTACCATCTAATTCTCAACTTCAAGTCAGTACTATAAAAAAACTTGAAAATAAATTGCGAAAAGTTGACCCTAAGACCATGAATATGTCTTTGCAAGTGGTTCCAGAAAGAATTCATACAATCACGCCAGGAGTTATAGTTTTGCAAGAAATCATTAAATATTTAAACGCTTCAAAAGTTAATATTAGCTCAAATGGTGCTAGAGAAGGTTATTTGATTAGGAG
>JAAZCH010000132.1 GCA_012513395.1 Tissierellia bacterium | reverse complement strand
GCTCCTACTGCCTACGCTTAAACCTAGTGTCACCACTTCGGCTCCAAGGCTGAGTACTGGTGGTTGGCTAGACCTTACCAGACAGGGTTTCCACCTGCTATATATTTAGCGTTAGCTGGACGCACTATTCCTAGCAAATCTGGATATAGACTTGGTGATAATCATATCTATATCACCATTCATACAATCATTTATTAGCCTTTGAAAATCCAGTCTTTTGTCTATCTGTGTGCCTGTGATAGCTTCATCTGCATATATCCCTGCCATAGTCCAATCAGGATTTTCATTGATTAAGTCTGTATAGTATTTAACTTGGGAATGATAACTTTGAAGCTGATCTTCACTATCTGTGCTTACCCTACAATAGGCTGCTACTCTTTTTAAATTTATCTCTGCACCATTTCTTCTGCCATTTAAAAGACCTTCACCTTTTATGACTTCAACCTTCTTCATAATCTCACCTCACTTTTATATTTCTCTATACAATCCTATTTTACCGCGACTAGTTAAATTTAGCAGGTCAAATCTGAAGAAATCTTATACTTTTCCATAAGAAGTTTTTTAATCTTAAAGTATTCTTGACTGTTTATTAGCTTTTCACTTAATAATTGCCTGAGCATGGCAAGCTGGATGCTGTATTCTAATATGCCATTCATCTATTCTTCCTCCTTTAAAACTGCCACCAAGACTTTCTTTGTTTTCATAGGTTTACTTAAGTCCTCCTATATATAACAGTGAAAATATGACTATCTTGATTCGCTATTTTAAAAAGTTTTTGAAAAGATTAAATAAAAAATGGACACAGAAAAAGCGGCTAATCCACGCTGATATTTCTTCCAAAGTGCGGTAATATAAATATATAAATCAAATACTTAGCTTAATGCCTGCTTTTAAAACTTTAATGAGCAAGCACAGTAAGTGTACGGACACTTACGAGAAAATTGATGAAGCGGACCTTTTTAGGCACGCTTATTTTTATTCAATTTTCTACTTGTTCCTATCGGAATGATTTAGGGGTCACCCCTAATACCCTGTTCAAAAATAAAAATAAAAGGAGGATTTATATGACAAATAGGTATAGAAATGAAAGAATTGAAATCAAATTAACCAAGGAAGAAAAAGAACTTTTTATGAAAAAGCTTGAACTCAGTAAATCAAAATCAATGGCTCATTTTATTAGGAAAAGTGTTCTTGAAGCCCCTATATTTGTAATTGATATGAATATTTTTAGAAGGCTACAAACTCTTATAGGAAAGAATTCAAGTAACATCAATCAAATTGCAAAGAGAGTTAATAGTACAGGCATAATATATAGAGAAGATATTGAAGATCTAAAAAAAGAGAATGATGATATCTCAAGGGAAATAATTAAAATTCAAAATATCCTGACAAGAAAATATACAAATAGGACTGATTAATATGGCTATTAATAAATATAACCTATAAAATCAATCCTCTAATTTCCTATAATTAAATTTTATTAATGCACCTTTTAATAGATATTAAATCTACCATAATGGTGTCAAGGCAAGTAATTATACAAATAAAACTAATATTACCATCTAAAGCCCTATGCTCCACCTAAAAGACTTTCTTTTAGTTTTCCTAATATCCCCTTTTTTTCTCTAACCTGTTCTTGCTTATTTTCTGCTTGATTTACCTTAGTTTCTTTTATATGGTTTGCAAAAGCTTCTTTCTCATCCACTTTTTCACTAATTGAACTTTCAATATAAGAACTAATTTTTCCCTCTATTTCTTCTGTTGATAGATAATCTAAAAGGTAGCTCCCACCTATAAGATTAGCATATCTAATAATAGCCTGAAATTCTTCCCTAGATAAACTACCATTAACCTCTTTATATTCAAGCATAGGTCTTAATACACCTTTTAATATATTAGTGTTGCTAGTAAAATTGCTAGACAACAGGGTATGAACATTTGTTGTAAAATCACCTCTAAATACTTCAATTAAATAATAAGGATTTTTAATATTATCCTCATCGTATATTAATTCTCCAATCCACCAATATCTTGATATGGTATTCATAAGTAATGCTCTTCTATTAGATGAGCCACCCGTTAAAAAATACCTGTTACCTATCTGTTTTTCTTCTTTTGATGGTCTACTTGACCACCTTTCTTTCATAAAATTCCAAAACACAGAATGTGTCAAGCCTGTCCAAAGTCTTTCATCAGCTGCCTCAGATTTTGTTAAGAATTTCAAATTGCTATGAAGTATTCTAACATTCTCCATATCAGAAGACCCTACATCCTTTGGGTCAACTAATAGCTCAAAATCATCTACTGTCTTCTTATACTCTAAAAAGGGATTTTCATATTGATTCATTATCCATTGGTTACTTTCATTACTATAGTTTTCAATATTATGAGCTATATTATTCTTTAAATCTTCTAATATCTCTTGTCTCATATAATATAGTTTCATTTAATTTTCCTCCTGATCTGCTTCATATATTTTATCTAAAGCATCCTTTGTGGGATAATCTAATAAAATCTGAGCTAATTCGTAAGGTGATTTTGCACTAAATAAATTGCTGTCTAAATTAATTCCTAGTTCCTTCATCCTGACTTCTAAAGCCTGGAACCATCTACGATCTGAATATTGTTCGAAATCATTTCCTGAGTCTTCTTTTAACTCATATAAAACATAGATTAATGCTGGTAGTACAATCATACTATGTAAAATTCTAAGTCTATTGTGGTTTCTACTAGCATATGTGTACATTTCATAGGTTTCATTGGATACCATTATTTGTATCCTATCT
>JAAZCH010000131.1 GCA_012513395.1 Tissierellia bacterium | reverse complement strand
GTTCAAGCCCAGTACTGCCCACCAATACAAAAAGAGATAGCGATTTAAACGCTATCTCTTTTTGATTTCATTTTCCTTCATATGTCCCAATAAATAGTGGTACGTTGTTTTCGGTGTCGACAATCATATACACAAAGGGTCTGTTTAAGTAGACTTCTTTGGGTTTTTCAACTGGCATTGATGTGACTCCTACTTCTACTGCAGTTACTGCTCCTGCTTTAGTTCCTTGTTCATGGACTGATATATAAGTTTTGTGGAGAACATTACTAATCATTAGATTTTTTCCAATTTTAGAAAGATCACTTTCATTTGCATCGAATGCTTTTTTTATTCCCATGTTTTTCAATCCATCATTTAAGCTGATGCTAAATTCATTTTCGAATTTAGGTATTGAAGTATTTACTTTAACTTCTTTGGTTTCATTTAGCAATTTATGAATCTTTTCTCCATTCAGACTCTCTACATAATTTTTGATGGTAATTCCTTCGTTGGGGAGTAGGGCTACAAAAGAATATTTTCTGTCCACATAATACTTCAAAAATCCTTTTTCATTTTCTCCTTCTATATAGCTGTTTTCTGAGCCATACATAAAATCTATCTCTTTGGTTTTGCCATCTTCTTTGGTGAAGTCATCTTTTTGTACCTGACCTTCGCTATATTTCTTTTCCCATTCTGCTTCTAATGCTAGGGCATTTATTAAGTACATTCTAGCTTCTTCTGGAATTTTCTCAATTATGGAATCGATCATTCCTGAAGTGTTGTCCTTAACCCAACTATTAATTTCTTTTACAGTATTACTATCAAATGCTGCTTCGTAGATTTTTGCATTGTAATAGTCTTTGTTTTTTTGGAGGAAATCTGATTTTGGTTCAAAGCCTACACCTTTTCTAACCCAAATTGAATTTGCGATATTCAATTTGTATTTATCGTCGGATTTTAAAGTTTTTAGGTAAGCATTCATATAGGAATTAAGCTCATCTATAGGTAAGCCAAATGTATTTTCCATCTCTTTGAGGGTATCTCCATCGGCTCCATTTGCAGTCATACCCAGTGCGTATATAACTGATATCGGAGACACCAAGACGTTATCCTTGTCACTGTTTAGCGAGCTTTGTAGGAGTTTTACTCCAAAGTCTGTTATTTTAGCTGAATTTTCTGGGGTCAAACTGTCCTTTGTATCAACTTTATTGGCATCTACGTCTGCAAGAATATCTTTTGCATTTTGCGGCGTGGCATTAATATTGGGGGTTGTACACGCAACAAGTGATGCAATCATTACGCCAATTAGGCAAAATATAATAAATTTTTTCATGTTATTCTCCTCTATATCTTTTTTTAAATAATACAATATGAATTTAAACAAAAAGTTTCGAAACAATTACAATAATGGGAATCTTTTGAGAAAATACACTTCCAATAAATTTGTTTTTAAATACAAAAAAGAGCTTACTTTCATAAGCTCTTCGTCATTAATTTAATATACTGCAATTTTTTCTGTGTGTACATTTAAAGTTTCAAATTGAGTGTTATTTTCAAAAAGTGATATTTGATTATTCTCGTATTCCCTTAATATATCTTCGCCTATTTCAAAGACATCTCCAGCGCCCATAGTTACAATACAATCTCCTGGTTTTGCGTTTTGCAGTAGATAATTCTTTACTTCATCGAAACTTCCTAAATAAATAGCATTTTTTCCATTTTTTATTATTGCATCAACTAGTACTCTGGAATGGATATCCCCATAATCTTTTTCTCTAGCTGCATATATATCAGGAATAATTATTTTATCTGCATCTTCAAAGGATTTTGAAAATGAATTAAGAAGTAATTTAGTTCTAGTAAATGTATGTGGCTGAAATATGCAATAAATGTCATTTGCATATTTGTTTCTGATAGCGCTTAGGGTGGATTTTATTTCGGTAGGGTGGTGGGCATAATCGTCTAAAACGTCTATTCCATCATAGCTACCTTTGTACTCTAATCTTCTATGCACGCCTGTGTAATTAGAAATGCTTTTTGCTATTTTTTCTGCATCAATTTCATAAATATGACATGCAGCGAATGCAGCTAATGCGTTATATACATTGTGCATACCCATCACACTAAGCTCTATCTCGGCAAGTTTTTTATGCTTTAAAAACACGTCAAACTTAGGAAATCCTCCGTTTAAAAAGGTTACATTTTTTGCAGAATAATCAGAAACTTTATCAATTCCAAATGTAAGCACTTTTGCTTTTGTGTGGTTTTTTAAGGTATTAGAATTTTCATCATCTGAGTTAATTAAAATATAATCGCTTTCCCCTAAGTTTTCAGCGTAATTTTCAAATGTTGAAATTATATGATCTATATTGTCAAAATAGTCTAAATGGTCTTCATCAATATTTAAAATTATTGCTAAGCTAGGGAAGTATTTTTTAATGTTTCCTTTATACTCACAAGCTTCGGTTAAAAATAGATTGTTTTCTCCGATTTTAATGTTGCCATTGATTTTATCTAAATGTCCTCCCAACATAATGGTAGGATTGCTTTTATCATCGTAGACGACTTCAGTAATCATACTCGTTGTAGAAGTTTTTCCATGAGTTCCTGAAACAGCTATGGAAAATTCAAAGTTTTGCATAACGTATCCCAAAAATTCAGCTCGATCAACCAAGTCCAATTTTCTTCTGATAGCAGTTTTTAATTCTTCATTATCCATGGATATTGCATCTGTATACACAACTACATCTGCGTCTTTTAAATTTTCACCTGAATGTTCATAGTAAATTTCTGCGCCTAGATTTTTTAAATGCTCCGTCATATCAGATTTTTTAGAATCCGATCCAGAAACCCTATATCCTTTGCTGAGCAAATATTCGGCCAATGCACTCATACTTACTCCACCGATGCCTATGAAATGCAGTTTTTTATTTTTATTTGAATCTATATTAAAATTAAACATTATTACCCCTCTTTAGTTGTTAGAACAATTATAACATAAAAATCGACATATTATGTAGTAATCAAAAATGATTATACAATCAATGTTGTAAATTTTCAAGGTACTTAACTTTTATTATTCTTTCATATATATTAAAATAGAATATGAGGTGGAGAATGAAAAATAAATGGGATTTAGTATTAGGAAGTCAAAGCGCTGAAGAATTTTTTGATTCGCTATCTGATGGGATAATAATCTCTGATAAAAATGGAAAAATCATTGTATATAATAGGGCAAAAGAAATACAAGAAAATAGAGACAGGAAAAATATGTTGGGAAAATATACTTGGGATGCCTATGGATATTCAGGTAGAGAAGGCTCAGAGCATTGGTCTGTTTACAAAACAGGTATTCCTGCAATAAATAAATATTCCGCTCATTCAGTGGTAGATGGTGAAGCGAGATATATTTCGTATAGCACCTATCCGCTGATTATTGAAGGAGAAACTGTTGGCGTTTATTCTGTTAGCAAAACTGAAGACACACTCCATCAAAACTTGGTTGACACAATTGAGAAGAAGCGTGAGTTCCAATCCAATGATGACGATTTGAACTTACACAAATACAATGAAAATGGAACGAGATATACATTTTCGGATATCATTGGTGAGTCAGAGGAAATGAGAAGTGTAGTTCACATAGCACAAAACGTTTCATTTTTGGATAACACACTTTTGATAATAGGTGAAACCGGAACAGGAAAAGAAGTTCTAGCACAAAGTATCCACAATTTTGGCGAAAAATTTAGAGAGCCATTTATTGGAATTAACTGCTCAGCTATTCCAGAAAACTTATTAGAGTCTATGTTATTTGGAACAGAAAAGGGTGTTTACACAGGAGCGGTGGATTCTGCTGGATTGTTCGAAAAAGCTGGAAAGGGAACTATTTTTTTAGATGATATCAACACCATGCCTTTAACTTTGCAAGCAAAACTTTTAAGAGCTATTCAAGAAAGAAGAGTTAGCAGATTAGGATCGGCTGAATCATACGAGATTAAATGCAGAATTATTTCCGCGACTAATGAAGATCCATTTAAGCTTATTGGAGAGGGAAGATTTAGAGAAGACTTATATTACAGAATAGCTGGATATACTATAAATATACCTTCTCTCAGAAACAGAAGAGAAGATATTATTCGTTTAGTAGAATATTTCATTAGAAGATACAATAAAATCCTTGGCAAAAGCGCCATTGGAGTTGATAATACTTTGAAAGTAACTTTGGACAATTATTTTTGGCCAGGAAATATCAGAGAGCTAGAGAACCTAGTAGAAAATATGCTTGTTAATACGGACAAGGATGAAAAATACTTGACGATTAAAGCTATTCCTCCATATTTAAAAAGCCGATTTTTAATAACTGATATTCAAGTGAAAGAAGAAAAGATATTAGAAAACAGGAATTATAATAACCTATTAGACGACTTTGAAAGAAGGACGATCACAGAGTATCTTATAGAAAATAATTGGAATATATCTAAAACTGCTAGGATATTGGACTTAAATAGAAATAGCTTAATACATAAAATTAAGCGCCTAGAAATCAAAAAAGACTAAAAAATAAACAATATAAACAAAAAATGACCAATAATTATGCACAATAACTAAACAAATAGTGGGTTAAATTCTATGGAAATGTGATTAATCAAGTAGAATTTTTTTGGCACGAGTATTGCATTATATATAAATGTTAGCAATCCGATAAAGATTGAGTAAGCGTTGTCAGACTATAAAAGTCTAGGAAATCTATGAAGCAAACGTTCTGGTAAAACTTTTGCAAAATGGATATGTAAGCTACAAAAAATATCACTGTCCTTGAGTCTTCAAGGGCAAAGTGATATTGAAATTCCAAAAGTATGAATAAATGAATGAGGGGTTGATTTATGGGGAAATTACTTTTAAAAAACTGTGGAAAGATTCATACAATGCAAGAAAATTTCACAGATACTATCGGTACGCTAGAAGATTATTCCATATTTATTGATGGAGAAGTCGTCAGCAAAATAGACAAATATGAAAACTTAATAGATTTAATAGATGACGAAACTAAAATAATAGATTGCAAAGGCAAGTCAGTTCTTCCAGGGTTTGTTGATCCACACACCCATTTAGTTTTTGGAGGAGACAGAAAAGAAGAATATATGGCTAGACTAACTATGGATGATGCAGAAGCTATAAAAGAAATAGCTGGCACCTTAGGTATGGCTGGTTCTGTAGAAAAAACTAAAGCTGCAGGATTTGAAGGTCTTATAGATAGCTCCATAGATAAGTTAAATAACTTACTTTTAAATGGAATTACAACTGTTGAAATAAAAAGTGGCTATGGAATCGATAAAGACACAGAACTAATGCAGTTAAGAGTAATCCAAGAGCTAAAAAATAAAGTGCCTCAAACTCTTATCGCCACATATTTAGGTGGTCATGATTGGGACAAAGAAATGGGCAAAGATGTCTATATAGATTTTTGTATTGAGGAAGTCATGCCTGCAATCGAAAAGGAAAATTTAGCGGATATGGCAGACATTTGGGTAGAAGAACAATTCTTTTCAGTAGAACAAGGAAGAAAATATCTTCAAGCTGCCAAAAAACACGGAATGAATGGAACAATTCACGGCAATGAATTATCTTCAGTAGGCGCTTCAAAAATGGCTGCAGAAGAAGGAGTCTATTCAGTTGCGCACTTGAATTATTTAACTGATGAAGAAATTGACTTGATGATAGAAAATAATGTAGTAGGAATTCTTTTGCCTACAACAGATTATGTTAAACAATATTTGGATGTACTTGCTGATGGTAGAAAATTTATAGACAAAGGTATGACAGTGGCTATGGCTACAAACATTAATCCTGGAAATTATACAGTTAATATGTCACTAGTAATGAATATGGCTTGTAGGAATCACGGATTAAGTGGCGAAGAAGCATTAAAAGGCGCTACACTAAATGCAGCTAAAGCACTGAGAATTGATGATAAATATGGAACCATTGAAGAAGGTAAATTTGCAGATATTCAAATATGGGATACAAATGATTTTAGGGATGTAATTTATAAACAAGGAATGAATTATGTAAATACCGTAATAAAACACGGTGAAGTAGTAGTGGAAGAAAAAGCAATAAATTATTAATAGCAAAATTTTGCTAAAATTTAAAGTTCACAAACAAGTAATTTAAATTTAGGAAAAGGTTAGGATTAAACTTATGAATAATGTGAGAAAAGTAGAATATAATACTGCAGACCTGGTGAAGTTCATCTTATTTGCAGTATTCGGAATTTTTATGTTTTTTGTACCAATTACGATTAATGGGAAAAACACTATACCCGTAGACCATGTTGTTACTCTAGTTAGAATGATTCCAAATTATGCACCAGTTTATGCAGGAATAATTGTAACAGTAGGAGCTTTGATACCATTTGTTAAAGGAAAATGGAATGAAAATGTATCTTCAATAATATTTTCACTTTTGCGTTTGTTAGGAATTCCATTAATTTTCATGGCGATATTTAATGTAGGTCCTGAATTTTTAATGAAGGAATCAGTTATTCCATTTATTTATAAAAGTATAGTTGTAAATGTAACAACTGTTGTACCAATTGGTTCAGTATTTTTAGCGTTTTTAGTTAATTATGGACTAATGGAATATGTAGGTATATTTATGCAACCAGTTATGAAACCACTTTGGAACACACCAGGAAGATCAGCAATTGATGCTGTTGCGTCTTTTGTAGGTTCGTACTCATTGGCATTATTAATTACTGACAAAGTTTATCAAGACGGTAAATACACTGACAAAGAAGCAGCTATTATAGCGACAGGATTCTCTACAGTTTCTGCTACGTTTATGATAGTAGTTGCTACAACTTTAGGAATTATGGATCAATGGCTTTTATATTTCTGGTTAACACTTGTAGTTACTTTTATTGTAACAGCTATTACAGCTAGGATTTATCCTTTAAGCAAGAAACCAGACACATACTACAATAATCAAGTAGGAGAACCAGAAGAAATAGTTACTGGAGATAGATTAAAAACTGCTCTAGAAGAAGGAATGATAGCTTATAAAAAAGCGCCAACGATTGCGGAATCAGTTAAAGAAAATATCATTAACGGTATCAGCTTAGCTCTGTCAATAGGACCTCTTTTGATGTCAATTGGTGTTTTAGGAATACTAGCTGCAGAGCATACACCGATTTTTGATATTATTGGATATATATTCTATCCATTTACTCTATTAACAAAAGTTCCAGAACCACTTCTAGCTGCAAAAGCTATGGGACTTAGTATAGCTGAAATGTTTTTGCC
>JAAZCH010000130.1 GCA_012513395.1 Tissierellia bacterium | reverse complement strand
ATTTCTAAAGTATTCATCAAAAGTCTCCACTCCAGTTTTGAACTCTACATTTATCCCATTAAAAAAGTCTCTGATTTCATCTAATCTCATTCTATAATTGTAATAAACTTCAAAAACAATAGTCTTTATATTTTTTTCATCAACTTTGTTTTTTATATCCAAGAGAGTTTGTGGCGGTAATTCAAAAACACTTCCCGAATTAATTACTTCTAGTTTGCCAAATTCTCCAGTAACTTCTTCCAAGATAATTTTATTTGTCTTTACCATTTCATCTAGGTCAACTGTATTGTCATCGATATAATCACAAAAGGTACACTTGCCCCAAACACAAGGATATCCTTTTAACAAAACTATTTCTCTTTTATCCTTGTTTTCAATTCTTCCATATCTTTCCATAATTCCTCCGTTATATATGAAAAAGCCATCTTTAGATATTATATAACTTCCTAAAAATGGCGATACTTTATCTTTTTAATTTTTTAGCTATTGCTACTGCCAAAGCACCTGGTCCTATATGTGTTGCTATACTAAGTGTCAAATCTTCTATTAAAATTTCATCATGCCAATTAAGTTTTTCAACTATTTGCTCTTTTAAAGATAATGCTTCATCTAATGAATTGGTATGAGCTATGTCCACATAATAATCTTCAGGATTGTCATTTAATATTTCTTCAGCCTTATTAATTATCCAATCTTTGGCTTGATTCATAGTTCGCAAATTTTTGGCTGGCTCTACTTTTCCTGGTCCCAAAAACACGACTGGCTTAATTTTAAGAAAGGTTCCGATAGCAGTCAATGCAGCTGAACCTCTTCCACCTGTCTTAAGATATTTTAGGGTATCTAGGGCTACATATGCAGTCATAGAATCATTATCCTTTTCTATGATATCTTTTATTTCTTCTGCCCTCAGCCCTTGTTCCACAAACTTGAAGACATCTTGCAAGTTTCTCTTCAATGGAACTGATATTTTTTTTGAATCAGCTACAAAAACTTTTCCTTCACCTATATGATGTGCTACACTCACACAAGTCTGGTAAGTGTCACTTAAAGACGAGGACATGGGAACGTGTAAAATTTCATCATACTCTTTTAATATCCTATTGTAGAGCTTAAGTATTTCCGCTATTGGAGGTTGGACAGTAGAAATTCTTCTACCTTCTTCCATAAATTTATAAAATAATTCCTTATCTAGAGTAATTCCCTCGATGTATTCATTTTCATCGATAATAAAAGGCATTGGAAGTACATAAAATCCAGCCCTTTCATCCTCAAGACTAAATCCACTGTTGGTGTCGGTAACAACTGCTACTCGCTTTGTCAATGTTATTAGTACCTTTCATCTATATATTCTGATATTACTGATTTGTGTTTTCCTTCTAAGAAAACACCTGCTTCTTGTAATTCTGTTAATAACCATTCTGCTTTTGAGTGAAAAACTGCTTCTTCAAAATCTCTCAATACTATTTCATATAACTTTCCTCTTAAGCCTACTGATTTTGTCTCAATAAAATAGGCTTCAACTCCTTTGAAACCTAGAAACTTAATCAATTTTAAAGACGATACATCTTTTAAATAGTAATAATGATCGCATTTATTTAAATACGTATTTCTATCTCTCTTGTAATTTTTCGACATCTTTAACTCTCTAGCCAAAGTTTTATAGTATTTAGCTAGAGAGTTATAGTATTGATAATTATACAATCCTTTTTCAAAACTGTCGATTTTCACAAAAGGTCTAATACAAGAATT
>JAAZCH010000129.1 GCA_012513395.1 Tissierellia bacterium | reverse complement strand
GATAATACTACCAAAGAGAAAAATGCATTTCCCATAATTTTTTCTGCTTCTTCTTTTTTGCCTTGACCCATTTTAATAGATGCAAGGGGCGCGCCTCCTGCTCCGATTAAATATGCGAATGCCGATATAATAATTATTACAGGTGCAGTTACGCCTACTCCAGCCAATGCATCTCCACCGATTTCTGGTATGTGTCCAATGTAAATCCTATCCACTAAGTTATAAAGTAGTGACACTAACTGCCCTACTATGGCTGGAAATGCCATGGAAATAAATAATTTCTTAATATTTCCCGTTCCTAATTTGTTTTCATTTTTCAATTTTTTACTCCCTTAAAAAATTAATCCAACAAAAAACGACTAGAAAACTAGCCATTTTTTTCAATTCGTATATTAATATTATACTCCAAAATTTATTATTAAATCATTTATCTATAAGATTTCACCCAAAACTCATTCTACTTTTTTTCCACATTCTGGACAAAATTTGGGAAGTCCCCAACGGTCACGACTTACTAATGTAGTATTACAATAAGGGCAAGTTATAGACATATATCCCCATAAAGTTCCACATAGTAAAACAAGTCCTCCTATTAGGAAAATAATCAAACTAACTTTTGTATGAACGTCTTTAAGTAGTAATCCAAAAATCAAAAAGGCAAATCCTATTCCAAATGTCCAGTGCATTATAGAAATCTTTTTAGAATTTTTCATAGGTCTCTCTACTTCTCTAAGTTTTTAATAACTTCCGTCACCAAATCCACTCGATTAAATGGTGTAATTATATAATATCCATCAATATGATCTTTAATTTTTTCTCCAAAATACGTAGCAATCTCTACAGCTAATTTATCTGCTGTTTCTTTGTCCACCCCTTCATATCTGTCTATGACTTCTTGTTCCACATTTATTCCTGAAATTTCTGCATCCATAAACACTGCATTTCTATGAGAAACTACCGGCATTAGACCGCCCATGATGTAGCCCTTTAATTCCGCTCTAGCTTTTTTCATATTTTCTGCTGCTTGATGGGAAATTACTGGCTGAGTGTAGAATACATTTACGCCAGCTTCTTCTTTTTTCTTAGCTCTTTGAAGCTCGATATCAAAATTTCTGGCATTTACGTTGAGAGCTCCACCGATATTAATTTTATTAGTAAAGGTATTTTCGTTCATGTCTTCCACAAATCCAGCTAGTTTCGTGGAATTAAACTGAAATACGCTTTTAACTTCGTCCCTTTCTGCTGTGGGAATGGGATCTCCTGTAATTAAAATGACGTTTAAAATGTTTTCGATATTTAGTCCCAAAAGAAGTGCCTTTGTCGCATTAATATTTCTATCCCTACAAGTCATATGGACGATTGGATCGATTCCCACTTCGTTTTTAATTTTATATGCTGTGAAACTGGCGTCTACACGAACCCTCGCTACTGGACAATCTGCTATGGTTATGGCATCAGCTCCTGCCTTGTCTAGTCTTTTTACATTTTCAATGTACTTACCCATATCCAAATCCTGGGGTGGATCGTACTCCACTGCTATAGGTCTCATTCCATTTTCCAATTTGTTTCTAAATAGATTTTCCGCATAGGGGTTTTCTAAACGCAATTCCTTCGCCTTTTTTCTTGGTTCCCTAGGAACATGATATTCTCCTAATTTTTCTGAAATTACTTTTATAAATTCAGGGGTAGTTCCGCAACATCCGCCGATTATATTGACTCCTGTGTCTAGTAATCTAAGTGTGGCGTTGGCGAAATAGTCTTTGTCGTTGGAATAAAATGTTCTGCCATTAATTACCGTTGGATATCCTGCATTGGGCATTACGGAGATTAATTTTTCTGGTATGTCAATTTTTTCTAAGTATTCTCGAAGATGAAGTGGTCCTGATACGCAATTAAACCCGATGGCATCAATGGCTTCACACTCTGCTGCTTCTTGTAATAGATTTTCTCCAATCTCTCCGTATCTCGTCTGACCGTCAGAGCTAATAGAAAATGAAGTTATTACAAAAGCATTGGGAGCTTTTTCCTTTATATATTTTGCCATATTAGGAATCGAATCCAAGGATGAAAATGTTTCAATTAAAAAATCTTCAATTCCTTCTTCCAAGAATACGTCGATAATTTCCTTGTATTCTTCAAAATGAGTGAATTCATCTGCGCCAATTTGTCCAATATTTCCAAATACAACTGCATCTGTTCCCTTAACTGCTTCTCTAGCCAGTTGGATACCAGCTTTTATTACTCTTTCCACTACATCAAATTCTGCTGTCAAAGCTCTTTTGTTAGCTTGGAAAGTGTTAGTCTTTATAGCTTTTGCCCCAGCATTTACGTATTCTTTATGAATCTCCAAAATCGTCTGAGCGTCGAAAAGATTCGCCATCTCGCACTCTGGTAACGCCTTCGGTGATTTCACCGGATAGTAAGTCCCCATCCCCCCGTCAAAGAGTAAGGGGAATTTAAATTTATTTTTATTTGTCATCTAATCCTCCAAAAATCTGTCTTGCTACTTCCACATTCACCTTTGCATCCTTTAAATAAAAGTTTGCATCTATCTCTTTGCTATATTCTTCTGTTAAAACCGCTCCACCTACCATTATGGTAACGTCTGGAATTTCTTTTCTCAGTCTGATTATGGTCTCTTTCATATTATCCAAAGTCGTAGTCATCAGAGCACTTAGTCCTACTAGTTTTATATTTTTTTCAATCGCAGTGTTCACCACATCTTCTATTTCCACGTCTTTTCCTAAGTCGATTACATTGTATCCGTAATTTTCTAGAATTACCTTCGCAATATTCTTACCAATATCGTGAACGTCTCCCTTTACTGTGGCTACGATTATATCCCCTTTGGAAATCGAGTCCCTTCCCTTTTGGGAAATGGAGTTTTTAATAACTTCAAATCCTGCTTGAGCAGAACTTGCAGATTTAATTAGTTGGGGTAAAAATATTCTGCCTGCTTCGTAATCTTCTCCTACTTTATCCAGTGCAGGAATTAATTCTTTATCCACAATTTCCAATTCTTCCATAGTGTCTAGTAGTTTTACAACCTTTTCTCTTACAACTCTATCTAGTCCTTTAGAAATTGCGGTGGAGATGTCGTATTCGTCTGCTGATGTAACAATTCTTTCTTCTTTAATATCTCCATAAACTTTAATGAAATCATCTGTGGCATGCTCTTGATTATTTAAAACTTTATATGCTCTCACAGCATCCATCATGGATTTGGAATTGGGATTTATAATTGCAAGATCCAATCCCGCATACATAGCCATGGTTAAAAAGCTTTGATTTATCAATTCTCTTCCAGGTAATCCAAAGCTAATGTTGGAAACTCCCAAGGCCGTTTTAACACCTAGCTCTTCCTTTATCATGCTTATCGCTTTTAATGTTTCCATGGCGCTTTC
>JAAZCH010000128.1 GCA_012513395.1 Tissierellia bacterium | reverse complement strand
TTGTCCTGCTCCACCTGATTGTTTCTTGTGTCGTCCTTGGACTTCTACGGTTTGGGTTATAGTTTCTCTATATGGAATAATAAATGGCACGGTTTTAACTTCTACTCCGTAGTTATTTTTCAATTTGTCGATAATAACTTGAAGTTGTACGGAGCCTTGGCCACCTATAGTCAATTGTTTCGTTTCAGGATTTCTTGCAATCACAAAGCTTGGGTCTTCTTCTTGAAGTTTTAGAAGTGATGCAGAAATTTTTTCTTCGTCTCCCTTGCTCACTGGTTCTATCGCATAGTATAAGTTCGCTTGTGGATACTTAATTTTTTTGTAAATTGTAGGTTTAGCTTTGTCGGATAAAGTGTCCCCAGTTTGGGTCACTGATAGTTTTGTAGTAACTCCGATATCCCCTGCTTGAAGTTCTTCTATAGCACTTTGCTCTTTTCCTCTTATGGTGAAAAGTCCGCCCATTTTTTCGCTGGATTTTTTTGTAGAGTTATAAAGATCTGTATCTTTTGTGATCTTTCCAGAAACTACTTTGAATACTGAAATCTTTCCTACGAATGGGTCTGTGATAGTTTTGAAAACTACTGCTGAGAATGGGTCGTTTATGTCTACCTTTCTCACTTCTTCGTCTTCATGCCTAAATCCGATATGTGCTTTTTCGTGGTTTGGAGCTGGCATATAATTCGTAATCATATTCAATAATATGTCGATACCGATAGCTTTTTCTCCTGAACCCACTAGTAGTGGCACAGCTGAACCTTCGATAAGCGCGTGAGTTACACCCTTAAGAATTTCTTCTCTAGTGAATGCTTCTCCTTCGAAGTATTTTTCAATTAATTCTTCGCTGGATTCTGCTACCACTTCCGTAATTTCTTCATAAATTCTCTCTGTGGCTTTTAGTTGATCGTGATTAAGTTCAATTTCTGTCGGTGCGCCATTTTCGTATTTGTATCCTTTTTGGTAAATTACATCTGTAACACCTTGGAATTCTGATCCTTCTCCGATTGGGGTTGAGAATGGAAGTACTTTTTTACCGAATTTCGCTTCCAATTCTTCCATCAATCTTCTGAAGTTTACATTTTCTCCGTCAATTTTATTAACAAAAATAATTCTTGGTAGGTCGATTTCTTCGCAATATTTCCAAAGAAGTTCTGTTCCTACTTCTACTCCACTTGTAGCATCTACTACTAGAATAGCTGACTCAGCTGCTCTTAGTGCGCCATAAACTTCTCCAACAAAGTCTAGATATCCCGGAGCGTCGATAACATTAATTTTAGTATCTCTCCACTCTACAGGTATAACGCTAGTTCCAATAGATGATTGTCTTTGGGCTTCTTCGTTAGAGAAATCGGACAATGTATTTTTAGAACTGACATTTCCCATTCTTTTTGTAGCTCCAGATTGGAAAAGCATAGATTCGGTAAGATTTGTCTTGCCACTTCCACTATGTCCAACTAGGGCAACATTTCTAATTTTGTCAGTAGTATAAACTTTCATAATATAACTTCCACCTTTCATTTTTATGTATTTTATAAAAAATATTCCTTTGTATAGTATAACACAAAAGAAACAGATTTTGAAAACGATTTTTCTATGGAATAAATAAGTACAATTCAAAGTCAATTCCAATATTTATTTTTTATTTAAATTTTTATTTGAGCCACATAGGGTATTAAAATAATATACAAAGGAGGGAATATGAAACTTAAAAAAATATTATTTATCGCTTTAATTTCAATTTTCTTATTAAACTCGGCGGCTCTTGCTGCCAGTAATAAAATAGATGAAATTTTTGTAGATATAGAAATCTTAAAAGACGGAACCGGTATCGTCACCCAAAGATGGCAAACGGACATCCAAGAAGGAACGGAGCTTTTTATCCCAATGGAAAATTTAAACCATATGGAATTAAAAGATTTTAAAGTTTCTGATAAAAACGGTCCTTACGAATTTAAAGAAAACTGGGACAGCAAAGAATCCTTTGATGAAAAGATTCAAAGACATGGAATTTTGGAAACTTCCAATGGAATTGAGCTGGTTTTTGGAGTTAGTCAATACGGAAATAACGAATACCAAATCCAATACACCCTAGAAAATATGGTTCAATCCTTTGAGGACAAGGATGGATTTAATGTGCGATTTGTAAACGACCAGATGGATCCTGCTCCTTATAGAGTTTCTTTTAGAATCCATTCTGACGGAGTGGAATTTAACCCAGAAAATGCAAAAATCTGGGCATTTGGGTATGGTGGAAATATCGAGTTTTCCCAAGGAGATATAGTGGGAAGAACCACCTCAGAAATTTCAGGAAGAAATCACGTAACTGTTTTGGTAGAAATGGAAAAGGGAGTTCTTTCTCCCGCCTTTACTGGGAATGGAACTTTCCAAGAGTTAAAGGAAGAAGCTTTTATAGGCTCTAGCTACTCCATGGGAGATTCCCAATTAGACCAATCAAATAACGATGCAATAATTAATTCTTCTCGCCCTTCTCAGCCTTCCCCAAAATTCCCCTATAGAATAATTGATACAATTCCCATTGGGTTAATTGGCGTATTTGTATCAGTTATAATAGGATTCACCGCTGCAATTATTGCAATATTTTCTTCAACGGGAATTAAAAACTACGAAGAAGTTGAAAGGAAAACTCCAATTAGAGAAATCCCCTTTAACGGAAAGATCTCTCCCACTTTCTATTTTGCAAGCCTAAGGCCAAATTATAAAGACGAGAACTCCGGTCTTAACCTTTTATATGCTTATTTGATGAAATGGTTTTTAAATAAAAACATCTCCGAAAACTACGAATTTATAAAAGAGCCGGAACATCTATCTAGGTTGGGAGAAAAAGAGAAAAAGAGAAATAGCGAATATAAACTCTGGGAATTTCTTTTAGATGGAATTGAATCTTCAGAAGATTTATACGGCAAGGGATTTGAAAAATACATGGAGAAAAACTATACGAAACTTTCCCATGTACTCCTACTGGCGAAAAAAGAAGGAGAAAACTTTGCACTAGAAAATGGATTTTTGGAAAAAAGATCCAGATTTGGTCTAATAAAATCTAGATATCTAACAAGGACTGGTATTGACGAGATGCTTAAAATTTTGGGAACTGAAGAAGAGGTTTTGAGTAAAAGCAAGGACGCTCCTTTAAACCCAGAACTCCTAGTTGTCTCAACTCTATTGGGATTAAACCCTCAACTAAACGGAGACGAAGACTTCGAAGACTTTAAAGAATACCAAGAAGGATATCCTTATGGAACCACATACGTTCCCTATTATCTGTTTTT
>JAAZCH010000017.1 GCA_012513395.1 Tissierellia bacterium | reverse complement strand
TTCTCTCCTATATGAACTACTCCATTTAATACGCCGCACATCTTAGCCCCACCTAATTCCTTGGCCAAATATGAAAGTCCTCCTGATTCACCATAAATTATTCCGCCATTTTCATGAAATTTTTTTATAGATTCTAGCATTGAGGTATTTCTAGATAAGTTGTATTTAAAATTCTCTACTTTTCCACCTGGAATATAAATAATATCCACTTTAGGAATTTTTTTGTCGTATAAAGGTGAAAAATATTCTATCTCAAAATACTTTTCCAATAGCTTTTCATTCTCTCCATAGTGAAATGAAAACGCCATATCCTTGGCAATTCCCATTTTTAGTCCCGAAAATTTAATATCAGAAACCTCTTTTGCTTTAACTTCATTCATCAATTCAATTATTCTATCTAAATTTATAGTATTTTCTGAAGCAAGAGCAGCTTTGGTCAATTCTTCGCTGAATTTCTCTATTAAAACAGGTTCCACTAATCCAAGTTCTTCATTGGGAATTTTTAAGTTTTCAAACTCTTCTGTATGACCTAAAACTTCAATATCTAGATTCTCTTCCACCATTTGTTTCAATTGATGATACATCATTTTTCTAGTCATTGAAAAAATTATGCCCTTTATTCTTCCTTCAGAATAATCTAGGATTCCCTTTAACTTGGGTATAATAGTAAACATTTCTCCTTGGGGTCTGTAAACTAAAATTGTATTAATATCTAGGGATTTAGCAATATCAAAGGCAGATGCTTTTGTACTCCTGCCAATTCCATCGAAATATCCCATTGCTCCTTCCACAACTCCCATTTCGCCGTAGTTCAAGGATAGAGCCTTTCTTATTCCATTCTCTCCCATTAAATGCAAATCCAAATTGCTTCTTCTATTTCCAGTTGCTATGGATAAGAATTTAGAGTCTATAAAATCTGGTCCACATTTAAATCCTCTAACGTCATAACCTTTTTCTTTAAGCAATCTCGACAAAATTATTGTAGTCATCGTCTTGCCAGAATTACTCCCTGGAGCAGATAATTGGATTAATTTCATAATATTTCCTCTAGCTTTTTATAAAATAAATCGTTTATTTCTATCCTTTCACATAATCCTTTTAATTCTACTTCTACGTCTAATCCTTTTTCTCTTAACATACTAGCCCAAGAATCTTTTTCATCTGAGCCCATATCATTTTTCGCATGATCTCCAGCTACCAATAAGAAAGGAGTTAAAAGTACTTCTCTTTCCTCGATTTGTTCAAGTTTTTCCAAAACATCCTCAAAAACTAGACTCCCTTCTACAGTACCTACATATATTTTCTCGCCCATTTCATCTAACTTATTTTGCAAGTCTAGATAAGCTTGATCAACCTCTACAGTAGTTCCATGACCCATTAAAATCGTAGGCTTTTCGGGAAATAAATTCTTTAATACTTCAGCAACATTTTCCATATCCCTTTCATCTGTTAATAACGCTTCAGAAAATCTAATATTCAATCTTTTGTCATTGTTGTATACTCTTGCTTGCTTTTTAATCTTTTCGTATTCAATTCCAGGGATTACATAAAGAGCTAAAACTGATATGTCTCTTATACCTTTTTCTTCCATATGAAGAAGAGCTTCAGGCATATTGAAATAGTGAATATTTTCTTTT
>JAAZCH010000127.1 GCA_012513395.1 Tissierellia bacterium | reverse complement strand
CCAAGCAGTTGCTAAGTTTGAAATAATTTGAACTGCAGCCATTAACGGATTTATGGACAAATCTGGCCTAGCACCGTGGCCTCCTCTTCCAATTACTTTTATTTCTACTCCAGAAGAACCTGTAAGGGTCGGGCCTGGGTTTACGACAAATTTTCCTGTAGGAATGTGATTCATTACGTGATTTCCATAAACTCCGTCAATTTTATAAGGCTCTAATCCTTTAAGCATGGCACCTATTCCTGATCCAATTTCTTCTCCTTCTTCAAAAAGAAATAAAATTTTTCCATTAAGTTCATCTTTTAAATCTACCAAAACCCTAATGGCACCTAAAAGTATCGCCATGTGAGCATCGTGTCCACAAGAGTGCATCACACCTTTATTCTTTGAAATGTATTCTCGTTTTTTAGATGCGTTCATCTCATCTTCTTCCATGGGAAGTGCATCTATATCAGTTCTTAGGGCTAAAGTTTTTCCCGGTCTGCCCGTATCCATTACTGCAAAAAATCCTGTGCCTTCTACATCCACAATTTCCAAATCCAAATCTTTCAATTCATTTTTTAAAAACTTAGATGTCTCGTATTCCTTTGAGGGTACTTCTGGATTTTCATGGAGATGTATCCAAGAATTTTGTGCGTAGTTACTATATTTTTCTGTAAGAGTTTTAATTTTATTAACCATAATCTTTCCCCTTTGTAATCATATATATAGGATTTACCCTAATTTACATAAAAAATACCACCTACATATTTTGTAGATGGCAAAGTTTAAATAAACATGCGAATAAAGTGATACACTATTGGCCCTAAAATAGCGGGTAAATAATTGGAAATCTTTATCTCTTTCATTTTTAAAAGATTAAAGCTCAATGCCACAATCAAAAGTGAACCAATAGCAGATATTTCATTTATAACTTCTGGCGTAAGGACAGGAGAGATGAATCTTGCAATCAAAAAGAAAAAGCTTTGATAGGTAAAAGTAGTTATCCCACTTATAGCAACTCCAAAACCAAAAGAGGTACTAAAAATCATGGAACTTATCAAATCTAAAACGGTTTTTAATATTAAAAGTGATCCGTCATTTTTTAAAGCAGCATTTACAGGCCCGATAATAGCCATGGAGCCAATGGCGTGAATCATCATAACTTGAACGACACCTTTAGTATACCTTGGGTCGCTTCCTTTGAAATTAGACTGGAGAAGTTCTCCTAGTTTATAAAATTTATCCTCAATATCAATTGCAGTTCCAGCGATTCCACCTAATACTAAACTCAACATCATAAGCATAGAATTTTCAGTTTGGATAGCTCCTTGGATTCCAATTACTAGAAGGGATAAATTTGCAATAACAAGGATCGAATCAATCTGTTCATCGGACATTTTATGTCCTGCGATTCTTCCTATTAAGGCACCTAATACAATGCCTCCTCCATTTAAAATATTATAAATCATATTAACTTCCTCCCTATAAACATTATAGGTTCATTTTGTAATTAAATCAATTAACAAATATTAAAAATCATATTTCACAATAATTATTTCTCATTTAAATTACTTAATTATCTATGTTATAATAATTAATATGAGAAAATTAACTAGGAGGATGCAATGAGAATTTTTATCGGCTCAGATATCGAGGGTGTAGCAGGTCTTTCAACCTTTGAAGAAGCAGGAATGCAAGATACAAATAAATATCAATGGGCATGTCATCAAATGAGTAAAGAAGTTGCTGCTGCTTGTAGAGGAGCGTTCAATGCAGGTGCGACAGAAGTAGTAGTTAAAGACGCCCACGCTTATGGAAGAAATGTCATAATAGATTACTTACCAAAAAAAGCAAAACTAATTAGTTCCGTAACCAACACTCCATGGGGAATGGTGGGAGGAATAGACGAAGGCTACGATTATCTCATGTTCGTTGGATACCATGACGCAGCAGGAAGCGATAAAAATCCCACTGCACATACTATCAGCTCCAGAGTAGTAACAAAGATGACTTTAAATGGAAAACTTTGTTCAGAATTTTTAATATACGCCACAGCTGGAGCCTACCTAGGAATCCCCACAGTTTTTATTAGTGGAGATGAAGGAATAGCTAAAAGGGCAAAGGAATTTAATGAAAATATTGTAGGCTATGGAACCAAAAGAGGCATAGGAAATGCAGTAATTTCTAAGCAACCAGAACTGGTTATAGAAGAAATAGAAAAACTTGTAGAAGAAGCTTTATCAGGAGATTTAGACAGATATAAAGTAAAGCTTCCAGAGCATTTCGAGTTAGTGGTTCATTATTTTAGACATTTTGAAGCCCTAAGAAAATCCTACTATCCAGGAGCAAGTCTTTTAGATCCATATACAGTAAAATTTGAACACGATGATTATTTTG
Organism: Tissierellia bacterium; assembly: GCA_012513395.1. The sequence goes on along the minus strand of JAAZCH010000127.1, from coordinate 9,671 downwards.
AAATTTTAAGATTCTTGCTCTTTGCAATTTAAATTAGGAGGAAGTATGAACTTACCAAAACACATTAATTTGGCAAATTTGCCGACTAAAATTGAAAAACTAGAAAGATTTTTTGACACTGATAAGAATATCTACATTAAAAGAGATGACCAAACAGGTTCAGAACTATCTGGAAATAAAGTGCGTAAATTAGAGTTTGCAATCCAAGAGGCACTGGATTTAGGAGCAAAAACTTTAATTACATGTGGCGGAATCCAATCTAACCACGCCAGAGCCACAGCTGCAGCAGCAAAAAAATTAGGATTGAACTGTATATTAGTTTTAAGAGCAGACGAAGACCACAAACCAGATGGAAATTACTTTTTGGATTTACTTTTAGGTGCAGAAATTAGATTAATAGGAAGTGAAGATTTTTCCAACAAGCTTTTTGAAATTTTAGAAGAAATAAAAAAAGAATGTGATGACAAAGGAGAGCCTGGATATATTTTACCCGTAGGCGCATCCAATGGAATAGGAGCTTTTGGATATGTAAAAGCTATGGAAGAAATCGCAGCCCAAGAAAAAGAAATGGGAATTACCTTTGATACCATAGTTTGTACAGTAGGTTCAGCGGGAACATACGCCGGACTTTTGATAGCTAATAAAATTCTAGGACTTAATAAAAAAATTGTTGGATTCAGCGTAAGTGATTCCACAGAAACATTTACAAATAGAACCAAAGAACTTTTCCAAGAAGCAAGTGAATATCTAAATGAAAAAGTAGACGCCAGTGAAGATATAATAATCTACGACGATTATGTAGGACTAGGCTACGCAATATCAAGACCTGAAGAAATAGAATTTATAAGAGACTTCGCCAGTACCGAAGGCATAATACTAGATCCAGTCTACACAGGAAAATGCATGTACGGTTTCTCAGAAGAACTGAAAAAAGGCAAATTTGAAGATTCAAAAAATATACTATTTATCCATACAGGCGGAATATTCGGATTATTTCCAGCTAAGGATCTATTTTAGAAATATTGAAATTCAAGTTAGAATATTTAAATTATATTCTAACTTTTTTTGTTTATATATTGTAGTGATATAGAGATAGTCATATATTTATGATATAATTTTTTTATATTATTAATTATATATTCATTTTTTTAGTACTTATTAAATTTTTGACATTGAAAGGAAATTATATTATGAACAATTTTGTTAAAGTTAGAAAGGGAGACGATCCCTTCTTATTGTCCAAAGAAATTCTAGTCGATGTTATTGAAGAAGATCTAAAGGGAAAATCTGTCCTTTTAAAACCTAATGTAGGATTTATTGGAAAAGAAAAAACTGGTCTTTGTACCCACCCTGAAGTTATTCGAGGATTAATTCACTATCTTAAGGAAAAAGAAGTAGGCAAAATTTATGTAGGAGACAGCTCTGTTATTGGAATAGACACGATGGAAGCTCTCCGCTCTGCTGGCATTTATAAAGTTTGTGAAGAAGAAAATGTAATTTGCATGGATTTAAATGATTCCAGCCCGGTAGATATGAAAATAAGCAACGGAAATGTGGTGGACAGCATATTATTGTCTTCTATAGTTTATGATGTGGATATTATAATCTCCGTAGGCGTAATGAAAACCCATATGCACACAGGGGCTTCCTTGAGCATAAAAAATATGAAGGGTGCAATGTATAGAAGGGAAAAAAATAAGCTCCACCGACTAACAAAAAAGCCACCTGAAGGTGCAAAGGAAAGGTCTTTGGACTTTGGAATTTTGGATTTGACAACTGTAATGTATCCAGACTATTCAGTAATTGACGGAATTGTAGGTATGGAAGGATTCGGCCCAAGTGGAGGAACACCAAAAGAAGTAGGTCTTATTTTAGCTAGTAAAAATCCAGTTGCATGCGACACGATAGCTCTTCAATTAATGGAAATACCCTTGGAAGATGTAGGCCATGTAAAATTAATTGCCGAACAAAGAGGAGTCACAAAAGAAAATATAATCGTAGATCCTGAAGATTATTTAAAATATAAAAATAAATTTCAAACACCAGCTGAAGCTAGATTGGAACTTAGTTGTGATGCTTTAGTATTTGAAGATGAGAGTGCTTGTAGTGCATGTCATGCCACTTTAACTCAATTTTTAAGATATCATTCAGATAAATTTTCAGATGAAACTGAGCCTATTTATATTTTTGCAGGAAAGGATATCGATTCTGAAGAAATAAAATCTAGAGGAGATAGGGCTTATTTATTGGGAGCATGTACTCACAAATTCAAAGACTTAGCTCCATATTGCAAAGGATGTCCTCCAGTTACATCCGAGTTATTAAAAATAATTAAGAAGATGACAGGAGTTACTGTAAACTTTTTAGGAAATGGTAGCTTTAATTTAGCTACAAAGGATTATAGAATATTTATCGACCCTATAGAAAACTTAGATTATAACACAGCTAAGCCCACCCACATATTAATTTCAAAAGAAGATGAAGAAGTTTTGAAATGTTCCGAAGCTTTTCAAAAGGAAACTAATTGTGAAGTATATGGTTTAGACACTCTCGAAAATTTAAAATACGATTTGAGAATTAATGAAGGAAATATTGGCGGTACAATTGGTTGCGAATTTGGATGGATTAAATTTCTTAACACCTCCAATAAAGGAAAAAATTCAATAGGTTTCTTATTAAATATCGAAGGAATCATTTGTTATTTTGCTGGAGAAACGGGACTTAGTTATGATATGAAATTACTAGAAAATGAAAATATCGACATACTAATTCTACCAATTGGAGGCTACGTAACTATGGGTATATCAGATGCTATAACTTTAATATCTTGGTTAAATCCCAAGTTCGCAGTGCCAATGATGTACAATAACTCAATTAGAGATACAGTCGCGATAGAAGATTTAGAAAGTGGTATTAAGAATTTAGAAAATCAAACTAAACTCAAAATTTTAAAAGTAGGCGAATTTTTCTCCCATAGCAATGAGCAAGATGATATCGTATCTAACGCCGGTTATGAAGGCGGAATTTTATAAAAAAGAGGTGTAATATGAACTGGTTAATGAAAAAAGAGAATCTATTCGTAAGAGTTGCCATTGGATTTGTTATAGGTGCAATTTTGGGAATAGTTGCGCCACAATTTTCTTTGGATATCAAAGTTTTAGGAGACATTTACTTGAAGTTGATTAAAATGATGATTATTCCTATTTTAGTTGTGGCAGTCGCAGGTGGTATTATCAACATTGAAGATGCCTCTTCTCTAAGAAGAATAGGTGTAAAGACAGTAGTTTTATATGTAATTTTGTTTTTAGCTTCAGCTGCTTTAAGTTTTGCAGTTGCCTACACAATAAGACCAGGTTTAGGCGTAGTTTTTGAAAACCAACCTGTTTGGGAAGGTGAATTAGCTAATACTACAGTTTCAGGATTTTTAAACCAAATATTTCCTGCTAATATATTTGAATCCCTTGCAAAAGGAGATATTCTTCCAACCATAATATTTACCGCTTTGGTAGCAGTTGCAATTGTAGCAGTGGGAGATGAAGCCATACCTGTAAAGAGAGGTCTTAATTCCCTATCTGCAATTATGTTTAAAGTTTTAGGAATGGTAATGGAAGTATCTCCAATAGGAGTAATGAGTTTAATTGCATTTTCCATTGCAGAATACGGTTTAGGAGTGTTCTCTGCCTTAGGAAAATATATTCTATGTTGTTGGTTAGCGTGTATTGTAGTATTTATATTAGTTTTGATTTTACCAGTAATTTTAATCACCAAGGCACCATTGATGCCATTACTTAGAACTTGTGGAAAGATAGCCCTTATGACAATGTCTACTACAAGTTCAGCAGCAACTTTACCTACTACAATAAAGCTTAGTATCGAAGAACTAGGTGCACCAGAGGGAATTTCAAAGTTCACCTTGCCTTTGGGATGTACCATTAATATGTGTGGAGGAGCTTGTTCCTTCTGTTGCCTAGCAGTATTTGTATCAGATTTTTACGGATTGGCTCTAGAACCTTCTACACTAGTTGGTATGGCAATCGTTGCAACTATGATAAACATGGCTGCACCTGGAATCCCTGGTGGAGGAATTGTTTTAGGAGCTAGTTTCCTGTCTATTTTTGGTCTACCATTTGATTTAATGGGACCAATATCCGCTTTCTATAGACTATTGGATATGGCTTTCACAACAATTAACGTAGAAGGAGACATAACAGCAAATTTACTAATTTCCTATTCTGAAAAACAATGGGATGCTAGTATGGTCAGAAAGTAGAATTAAATAAAGACTTCTCCAGTACCGAAGGCGGAATATTCGGATTATTTCCAGCTAAGGATTTATTTTAGAAATTTGTACAAAAAGAGATAGGGTTAAATTAAATCCTATCTCTTGTTTTGTTTTATTTAAAACTATTTTCATATATATCAAAAAAGTTTGATATCATTCTTCCTTGTTCTTTGGCTTTTTCACTTCCTGTTGTTAATTGCCAGCCGTAAGTTTTATAAGGTTCCCAATTAAATCTATTTAAGGGTAGTAATTTGAATTCTTTTCTAATAGCTTTGAATCCTTCCTTGTAGTCTTTTTGCGCTTGACTTAAAGCTCTTTTATGGTCTTTAAAGATGGGCATATTATCCTTATTAATCCCGATTGCATAGGCTTCATTTACAGAATTGTTAAAACTTAATGCCAGTTCTTCTTTATATTCACCTACGACTATACTTTTTGAGTTCTTTGGATATATCCATATAATTGCAAATACTATAATCAATAATAAAATAAATCTTTTTTTCATTAGAAACCTTCTTTTTAATAAATGATTTATTCCAACTCTTCAAATAAATCCCTTTCATTTACTCCATTTACCATTAAAATTGGTGATGGTTCGGAAAACATTTTTAGGGCTTCGAATCTGGCTATTCTTCCGTCTTCCATTAGTAAATCTACGTTTTTATAATTATCTGTTCTAAATTTTTTAAATTTTGTGCCGGATTTTAAAACTTCTTTCACTCCAGCCTTATCATCTCTAGTTTCTAGAACTTCTACTTCTATGTCTTGGATTAGGGTTAGGGTGTCTTCTTCGTATTCTTTGGCGTAATAATAGTAGGGGTCGTCCGTTTCCTTTCGTATTGGTCTGCCCCCTTCTCCTGGGTAGCAAAGGATTTCTGCGTGGCCTCTTCCTATGGAAAGGACCATCACTGCCATAAGCATATTATCAGGGTCTGTAGGTTCTTCTACAAATCCTGTCATGTCGTTATCTACAGATAGATAATCCTCGGTGAAATCAAAAAATGTAAGACTAGAATGTTGTAGAATTTTTTGTTTTTCTGAAAGATATAAATAATCCCCGCCATTATAACTAATCAGATATGGTGTTCTAGATGCTAATCTTAAAACGTCGTAATTTTCTCTTTCTATTTCATTCCATTTTAAATCTATGGTCCCATAGTCTCCTGTGAGATCTTTTTTCATATTTATTCCAAAGTAAAAGCTTTCGTCTCCTTTTTTAACCAAATATGGCTGTTTGTCTTCTATTTTTATAATGAAATTTTCAGGCATTTGAGAATAATCAAGGGTTTTAGCATTTTCTACAGAAAATTCTTTTTTCTTTTGTCCTTCTTCACAACTAATTAAAATTGCTCCAAGGACTAAAACCCATAGAATTAATATGTATTTTTTATAATCCATCAGATATCTAACCTCCTACCACATTTTCTTTTATTATATCATAGATAATATGCCAAGTCTGTCACCTACAGGGTGACAAAAATAATAATAAAAAGATGCCTAGCTTGTATCAGTTAAATACTTGCTAGGCATCTATAATTATATTAAACTTAGTAATCTTTCCCCTGTTTTCGTTAAGGGTATCAGTTTTTGATTTGTGCTTCCTGTAAAGGATAGTTCTATGGAGCGTCTGCTAATTAGAAATGGTCCGTCAATTAGTAAGTCTGTTTGATTTAGTAATTTTCTAATTCCTAAATCGAGCTTTTCCATTTCATTTAGCTTCTCCAGAGTATATCCCGTATAGACAATTACGTTTTTGTTTCGCTTGTGGATTTCTTTTGCCAGTTTCGATAAGTTCTCTGATTGTTCAAAGGGTTCTCCGCCAGAAATTGTAATTCCATCTAGTCCTTCGTGTTTGTCAAATCTCTCTAAAATTTCTTCAAGGGAAATTTCCCTTCCGCCATATTTATTGTGGGTTTGGGGATTGTGGCATCCTGGGCATTTATGGGGACAACCTTGGGTGAATACTACAAAGCGAAGTCCTGGTCCATCTACTATGGATTCTTCTACGATGGAGGCAATTTGTATAACTTCTTCTGGTTTTATTTCTCGTTTTTCTTTGGTGTGAAGTTTTAATTTTCTTTCCCAAAGACTATTCATGTTTTACTCTTTCTGAGACTTCTGCTTTTTTTGCATCGTTAAATCTGTCCATAGTTCCTACTAGATAACCTGTAATTCTTCTTATTCTATCGAAGGGTTCGTCTTTGGTTTCTTTTCGTCCGCATTTTGGGCATGTATCTCCGATTACTCCTGAGTAGCCACATACTGGGTCCCTATCTAGTGGGTGATTAATGGAGCCGTAGCCAATTCCCATATCTTTCATATGAAGTATCAAGTCTTCAAAAACGGATAAGTTTTTACTTGGGTCTCCGTCTAATTCAATGTAGGTTATATGTCCTGCATTTGTAAGTTCGTGGTATGGCGCTTCTAATTCAATTTTTTTGCGAGCACTTAATTTATAATATACTGGTACGTGGAAGGAATTGGTGTAGAATTTATGATTTGTAATATTTTCCATGGAACCAAATCTATCCCTATCCATTTTTACAAATCTACCTGACAATCCTTCTGCTGGTGTGGCTATTAGTGAGTAGTTTAATTCTTCCATAGCCGCCCTTTCGTCGCATTTATCTCTCATATATTTTATTATTTCCAAACCTAGTTTTTGGCTTTTTGCACTTTCTCCATGATGCTTTCCTGTGAGAGCCACTAAAGTTTCTGCTAGTCCAATAAATCCTACGGTAAGTGTTCCGTGTCTTAAAACTTTGTCGATTTCTTCTTCACTTTTTAGTTTATCTGAATCTAGCCAAATGCCTTGTCCCATTAAAAATGGATAGTTGTAAACGAATTTACGTCTTTGGATTTCAAAGCGATGTCGTAATTGTCTGAAAACTAAATCTAGTTTTTTGTCTAGAAGTTTATAAAATTCATCCATGGAGCCTCTAGCTTCGATTCCTAATCTAGGAAGATTAATGGAAGTAAAGCTTAAATTTCCTCTGCCTTTAGTTACTTCTTGGTCTTTGTCAAATACATTTCCCATTACTCTCGTTCTGCATCCCATGTAGGAAACTTCTGTGTTATCGTCTCCTGGTTTATAGTATTGAAGATTAAAGGGCGCATCTAAAAAGCTAAAGTTAGGGAATAATCTCTTGGCTGAAACTTTTATAGCTTGTTTAAATAAATCGTAGTTAGGATCTCCTAATTTTGTATTAATGCCATCTTTTACTTTAAAAATTTGTACTGGAAAAATAGGCGTTTCTCCATTTCCTAGTCCGTCTTCTGTGGCATTTAAAAGCTCTCTCATTACTAGTCTAGCTGCATGGGTCGTACCTGTTCCATAATTAATGGAGGTAAAAGGCACTTGGGCTCCTGCTCTAGAATTCATGGTGTTTAGATTGTGGATTACAGATTGCATGGCTTGGTAAGTGGAGCGGGTAATTCTTTTATTTGCAAGTTCTAAAATATTTTTTATCTTAGAGTCTAAGTTTTCTTTTTTAAGTTCTTCTGTCAAATTTTCATAGTCAAAATTAGAAATTCTATCTATTTCTTCAAGATTTAGTCCATCTTCTGAAAAGATTTTCGCTTCTTCTATTAAATCTCTAAGGTGTTTTTTTGTAGTTTTTTGAACTCCATCTGCCATTACATTGTCGAAATTAGGTATAGCTTGCCCACCGTGCATTTCGTTTTGATTGGCTTGTAATGCGATACAAGCTAGGGCTGCGTAGGATTCTATACTTTGTGGGTCTCTTAAAAAACCGTGACCAGTGGAAAATCCACCTTTAAATAATTTTTGTAAATCTATTTGGCAACAAGTTTCTGTGAGAAGATAAAAGTCCTTATCATGGATGTGAATGTCTCCATTTTTATGTGCTTTCATCATATCTTCTGGCAAAACGTAATTATCTATAAATGCCTTGGAGGACTCGGAGCCATATTTCAACATCATGCCCATGGCAGTATTTCCGTCTACATTGGCATTTTCCCTTTTCATATCTACTGAATAAGCATCGGAATATGTGAGCTCTTTAAAAGTATCCATAAGTTCATTTTTTTGATCTCTGATTTTTGTTCTTTCGCTACGATAAATTATGTAGGCTTTTGCAGTTAAGGGAACTCCGTTTTCCATTAAAACTACTTCCACTATATCTTGTATCTCTTCCACTTCTGGAATTTTATTACTATCTATACTGGAAACTACTTCTAATGTCAATCGGTCTAACTCTCTGTCCGTCATGGTCTCGCTGGGTACATTGGCATTTGCTTTTGCAATAGCTTGGCGAATTTTAAAAAAGTCAAAAGGCACTATGGTACCGTCTCTTTTAATAATTTGTTTTGGATTTGATGTGGATGTGTTATAAATAATCATAAAAAAACTCCCTTTCTAGTTTCTTCGGAGTTCGACAGCAAAACTGTAAAACCCGCTATGTCAATATCTTCGTGACACGGGCATTTCTCTGGCAAGTCTTCCGGCTTAGCTCCCTACTTAACCTTCCCAAATTTCTTCAGTGGCGATATAAGCTTCGATTGAGCAATACGGCGGCGAATTCCGCACAGGATTCAAACCTGTTTCCTTATTAAATTAAATACCAGGAAATACTATATATTGTGTTCGTAATTATGATTATATGATATATATTGTGTTTTTGCAATATGATCTTGAGATATTTTTAAAACAAAAAAATAAATCTTCTAGGATAATAATTTTATGGAATTAAGTTTCCTTAATTGATATACTGAGTTTATTATATACAAGAAGTAAATAAAATTTTAGGAGGTAGTTTAGAAGTGGACTTTTGAACGAATTCTATTAATTGTATCTATTTTACCTTTGGTTTATGTATTTAATCGTGATGCTGATACGATAGGAATCCTAGGAGGTATCGTAGTTGGGGTTCAACTTTTATTTTTATGCTTATCTATTGTCCCTGTGGAAAAAGCCTTGAAAAAGAATTTTGATATTGATGGTATCCGAAGATAGATTGTAATTTACTTTAGAGATGGAGGAAAAAAAGATATTCTGAAATTAGAATATCTTTTTAACCTATTGAATTTCAAATTAATAATATGAAATTTCTACAAATATAATTCTTCCAAAGCTTTTAAATTAGCCTTTACAAATTTTTCTAAATCTTCTTTGCTATGAGCTGCGGATAAAAACATACATTCAAATTGGGCTGGTGGTAGCATAAAGCCTTGGTCTAACATTTTTTTGAAGTATTTTGCATACATTTTTGTATCACATTTCATAACGTCGTCGTAGTTGTTAAATTCTCCTTTTCCAAAAAACAAGGTGAGCATTCCTTTAAATCTTACTATTGTGGCATTTGCTCTAGTCTTTTCTATGTTTTTTTCCAGTTCTTTTTCAATGTAAATAGCTTTTTCTTCTAGTTCT